>CAXUIA010000275.1:0-3716 GCA_964250835.1 uncultured Acetobacteraceae bacterium
TGGCTGCCCGACGGATCCGGCTTCCTTTGGGCCAGCGAGCGCACCGGCGAGTGGCAGCTCGAGCAACGCCGCCCCGACGGCAGCCTCGACCACGCGCTGACCCCGCCGGGCTTCCGCTTCACCGCCCTGCTGGATCTCGACACGCAGGGAGGTGCGGTGATCTCCGGTGGCCCTGACCGCCTCTCCGAACTGCTCTATCGAGTGCCGTTGGCAGGCGGCCAGCCAACCCCGGTCGCAAAGGAGCGCGGCCTGCACGAAGCCGCCTTCGGCACCCAGCACGCGATCATGGCCGACGACGAAAGCCTCGCCGACGGCAGCACCCGCACCGTCGTCAGGGCGGCCGACGGCCATGCGCTCGCTGTCCTGCCTTCACGCGCCGAACACCCCGCCCAGCCGCCGCGCATCGAATACACCACCAGCGGCGCCGACAAGTACGACACCGCCATCATACGGCCGCACGGCTGGCAACCGGGCCAGCACCTTCCCGCCATTCTCGCGGTCTACGCCGGTCCGGGCTTCAAGCAGGTCCGCGCCGCCGGCCGCCTCTTTGCCGACGATCAGTGCCTCGCCGATCACGGCGCCTTTGTCATCACACTCGATGGCCACGGCACACCCGGCCGAGGCCGCGATTGGTCCCGCGCCACCAAGTTCGACCTGCTCGACCGCCCGCTTGCCGACCAGGTCGCGGGCCTGCAGTCGGTCGAGCATCGCATCCCCGACATCGACCCCAAGCGCGTCGCCGTCATGGGCTGGTCGTTCGGCGGCACCTTCACCGCGACCGCCACCCTGCGCCGCCCCGACATCTTCGCAGCCGGCGTCGCCGGCGCTCCCGTCACCGACTGGCAGAACTACGACACCGCCTACACCGAGCGCTATCTCGGCCAGCCAGCCCAGCATCCCGATGCCTACAAGGTCAGCAGCGTCGTCACCTACTCCAGCCAACTGCGGCGCCCGCTTCTCCTCGTGCACGGCCTGACCGACGACAACGTCTACTTCGTCAACACCTTTGAGCTCATCCAGGCCCTGCTCAAGGCCAACAAGCCTTACGAGCTCGTCCTCCTCCCCGGCACCCACATGCTCGCCGACCCGGTCCTGCACGCGGCCGAACAGGACCGCGTCGAGACCTTTCTCAGGCGTACGATCGGCATTCACTGACGCCCGCGCGAACGTGATGAGGGGCGCACCCTCCCCGTCGCTCCAACCTGCGTTACCTGCCCCGCCATGAACAACGACACCAGCGTCCAGCCCCGCATGGACGACCCGAACCGCGCGCTATTCCTGTCGACCGACGGGAACCACCCGCTGACCGCGCACTTCAGGCGCTTCATCGAAGAGCGCGATTTCCCATGCGTCGGCGCCAAGTCCGCGCTGCGGGCGTCGCGCCTGCAGGTCATGGTCGGCCGCGACATCACCTCATCCTGGGACGATCTGCGCATCTACCCGTCGCTGCTCGCCTTTGCGCACTCCTATGCCGACGACCCGATCCTGTTTCAGAGTTTCGCGGTCGTCTTCGACAGCCCGCTCGACCTGACCGAGGCCCAGTTCGAGCATCATCTTTGGAACCGCGTGCAGTCGCTCACCGAGAAGGACGTCCACAACGCCCAGCCACGCGACGTGCGCGTCAGTTCGGACCCGAACGATCCGCATTTCTCGCTCAGCTTCGGCGGCCAGGCTTTTTTCGTCGTCGGGCTTCACCCAAACGCCAGCAGACGGGCCCGCCGCTTCGAGCGTCCCACCCTGGTCTTCAACCTGCACGACCAGTTCGAGCGCCTGCGAGTCGAAGGCCGCTACGAAAAGCTCCGCTCCACCATTCTCTCCCGCGACGAGGCCTACTCCGGCACCATCAACCCGATGCTCGCCCGTCACGGCGAGGGCAGCGAAGCCCGCCAATATAGCGGCCGCCTCGTCGACAACACCTGGTCGTGTCCCTATCACCGCCCCGACGCGGAATGACGATCATCCCGCCGCGTTCCGGCGTCGCCTTCCCCCTCGCACGCGGCCAGCGCCTGACCGTCATCGACCCTCAAGGCGAGCAGGTCGCGGACCTCCTCGCCTACTCCGCCGACGACACGGACGAGGTCATTTCGTCCGGCCGCACGCTCGACTACGCGAGCCGCATCTTCCTGACCGCCGGCGACGCACTCTACTCGAACCGAAGCCGCATCCTGCTCCGCATCGAGGAAGACACCGTCGGCCGCCACGACTTCCTCCTCACGCCCTGCTCGGCCGACACGTTTCGGATCATCTACGGCGACGAAGCGCCGCACCGCGGCTGCTTCGGCAACCTCTCCGAAGCCCTCGCCCCGTTCGGCATCAAGCCCGACCGGATCCCAACAGCTTTCAACGTCTTCATGAACGTCAGTGTCGACGGTGTCACCGGCCGCCTCACCGTCGAGCCCCCGCTCAGCCGCGCGGGCGACCGCGTCGTGTTCCGCGCCGAGGAGGACCTGATCATCGGTCTCACCGCCTGCTCGGCGCTGCAGTCGAACAACTACGCCTTCAAGCCGATCAGCTACGAATTAAGCGAAGGGCCTCTGCCCCTCACCCCGCCGGGCCGATAGCCCCTCTGATCGGTGGGGTTTGGGGGCGCTGCCCCCAGCGGGTCCAGGGCAGAGCCCTGGTCTACTTCCAGGAGCCCCGCTTCAACGGATCCGCCGCCAGGATCTGCGCGCACGTCGCGGCAAACACCGCCCCCGGCCCGCACAGAAACGCCGCGTAGTCGGCCTCCGTCGGGCACCACAGCATCCGCACATCCTGGTGCTCGTCGTTGGCCACCAGGCACACCGTGATGCCCTCGGGGGCCTGCCGCCCGATCACCCCGTTGCGCAACGGACCGATCTCAAACGATGTCACCACTGACGCCGAGCTGAACCACTCCTCCTGCGTCCACCATGACGGCGCCGGTCCCATCATGAAACGTCCGTCCGTATAGGTCACGACGGCGTCGGGATTCTCTGCACGAAAGGGTGGCGTGGACGCCGCGTCGCTCATGGCACGTTCCGATCGATTGGATGGGTCGCGAAACAGACTGGCCTAGTCTTTTCGTCAGTCGAGCGGAAAATGGCAAGCAACGAAGTGATCTAGTGCGCGTGACGCAAGTAAAGGTCTCAATTGCGAGCATTTCGTCTCAGCTTTTGGGCACCGTGTATGAAAACGACACCCGGCCGGCGGACTTGACGGGCTCGGCGGTTCACCACGCAACGCCGTCCGGTTGCGCCGCTGCCCGGACGCATCCGGCGTGGGAATCGCCGATATCAACGCCGCCGTATAAGGGTGTGCCGGCCGATGCAGCACGTCGTCGGTCTCGCCGATCTCGACGACCGAGCCCAGATACATCACCGCCACACGCGACGAGATCTGACGCACCACCGACAGATCGTGAGCGATAAAGACGTAAGTCAGCCCCAGCCGCTGCTGCAGGTCGGCAAACAGATTAACGATCTGCGCCTGCACCGACACGTCGAGCGCCGAGACCGGTTCGTCGGCAATGATCAGCCTCGGCTCGAGCGCCAAGGCGCGCGCGATCCCGACCCGCTGCCGCTGCCCGCCCGAAAACTCATGCGGAAAACGGACCAGATGATCCGCCGACAAGCCCACGAGCTCGATCAGTCGGCGCGTGCGTTCCGCGATTGCGCGTGCGTCGCCGCGGTGATGCACCCGCAACGGTTCGGCGAGGAGGTCGCCCACCCGCCGGCGCGGGTTGAGCGACGCATACG
>CAXUIA010000276.1:0-2339 GCA_964250835.1 uncultured Acetobacteraceae bacterium
CGTCCGTCGTCGGCGCGTCGGCAGGAGGTTGCGCCGACCCGCCGGCCGCTGCCTGCGCGAAGCAAGGGCTTCATGCAGAAGGTGACGATAGGCGGGCAGCGACTGTTCCTGCGGACGGGCGAGTATGCGGACGGCTCGCTGGGCGAGGTCTCGATCACGCTGGCGGGACGGGATGGCGCGCTGGCCAAGGGGTTGGCGGAGGCGGTTGGGAGTGCGATGAGCGTGGCGTTGCAGCATGGTGTGCCGCTGTCGGCGTTCATCGAGACGTTTTCTCATGGACGGTTCGGCGCGTCCGGGTCGGTGGACGGGGATCCGGGGATCCTGACGGCGAGCTCGCCGCTCGATTACGCGGTTCGTGCTTTGTCGGATGCCTATCTCGGGCGGCCGATTGCAGATCCGCCCGCCGAGGAGGGAGCGCCGATGTTGCCGCTTGGATTGACCGATGATGGAGGACTGCCGGTTCGAGTGCGGCAGCGCGCGTTACGGCTGGTTTCGCCGGCGTGAGCGGAAGCGAGATCGCAACGCGGCTGGCGGCACTCGGGGTCGTGCTACCAACGCCGGCGGTTCCGGTCGCCAACTACGTGCCGTCTGTCCGGCACGGCGGGATGCTGACCGTCTCGGGGCAGTTGCCGCTGGTGGACGGCAAGCTGCTCGCGACGGGCCTGGTCGGGACCGCCATATCGGTCGAGGAGGCGGCGGAAGCTGCGCGCGTCTGCATGATCAACGTCCTGGCGGTGGTGAATGCGGCGCTCGGCGATCTGTTGCAGGTGGTACGCGTGGTCAGGCTGGGCGGCTTCATCGCGTGCGACGGCGGGTTCAGGCGCCATGCGGACGTGATGAATGGTGCGTCCGACTTGGCGGTTGCGGTATTCGGCGATCAGGGCAGGCATGCACGGAGCACGGTGGGCGTGGCGTCGCTTCCTCTGGGAGCGCCGGTCGAGGTTGAAGCACTCTTTGCGGTCGCTTCATCGTAAGGTCCGGGGCGAACCGCACCAACTTCCCTGCGCGGCACCTCGTCCCATATCGGTGCCGATGACGCCATCGCTGACGATTTCGCTCCATCGATCCATTCACGAGATCGGGCAGGAGGAGTGGGACCGTTGCGCGGGGGACGACAACCCGTTCGTCAGCCACGCCTTTCTATCGTGCGTGGAGGATAGCGGCTCGACCGGCAAGCGGACGGGCTGGCTGTCGCAGCATGCGGCGATGCGCGATGAGGCTGGCCGGCTGCTCGCCGCGGCACCGATGTATGCGAAGGGCCATAGTTACGGCGAATACGTGTTTGACCATTCGTGGGCCCATGCCTTCGAGCGTGCGGGCGGCTCCTACTATCCCAAGTTGCTGGTGGCCTCACCGTTCAGCCCGGTGCCGGGACCGCGGCTGCTGCGTGATCCGGAGGCGGGACTGCCGATCGCCGCGATCGGAGAGGCGTTGCGGCAGGCCTGCGAGACGCTCGAACTGTCATCGGTGCACGTCAACTTCTGCAATGCCGATGAATGGGAGGCGCTGGGCGCCGAGGGTTGGTCGCAGCGGCTCGGCATGCAGTTCCATTGGCACAACGACGGCTACGGCGATTTCGACGCGTTCCTTGGCGCGCTGAATGCGCGCAAGCGGAAATCCATCAAGCGCGAGCGGCGTGATGCGCAGTCGGCGGGCTTGGAATTCGTGACGCTGCGAGGGCCTGAGATAACGGCGAACGATTGGCGCGCCTTTTATCAGTTCTACCTGTCGACGATCGATCGAAAATGGGGGAGCGCCTACCTCACGGAACGCTTCTTCCCGCTCTTGTCAGAACGACTTGGGGATCGGGTGGTGCTGATGATGGCGCGCAACGGCGCGCAGTCGGTCGCCGGCGCCTTGAACCTTGCTGGCCGTCATGCGCTGTATGGCCGCAATTGGGGCTGCGTCGGTGATTGGCCGTTCCTCCACTTTGAGCTTTGTTATTACCGAGCGATCGACCTCGCGATCGCAACCGGGTTGTCGAGAGTGGAGGCGGGTGCGCAGGGCGAACACAAGATCCAGCGCGGCTACTTGCCGGTGCCGACCCATTCTGCGCATTGGATCGCGCATGGTGGTTTGCGCCGGGCCGTGGATCAGGCGCTCGGGGAGGAGCGGCCCGCGTGCCTGCGCGAGATCGAGGCCCTGATGACGCTGTCGCCGTTCCGGCAGGTCGAACCATAGTTGTTGCGGAGGCCGGCGAGGACCGCCGCGGAGGAACGTTCGTATGAGCGATCAAGCAAAGAAGACTGACGAACGGGTCCGTATACGGGCCTACCATCTTTGGGAAAAAGACGGCCGGCCACACGGGCGCAACGAGGAATATTGGGCACGCGCTCTGG
>CAXUIA010000276.1:2349-3703 GCA_964250835.1 uncultured Acetobacteraceae bacterium
GGTCGAGGAGGCGCAGGAAAAGGCGGCGCCCCAGCACGGCTGACGGCCTGATATTTAGGATCCAACGGGCTTGCGTTCGGCGACGCGCGGGGCACAGCTCCGCTAACGCGTCGTGTGGGCCAACTTCAGCCGGTCGTCCAGCCGGTCCAGAAATGCCTCGGTCGTCAGCCAGGGCTGATCGGGGCCGATGAGCATGGCGAGGTCCTTGGTCATCTCGCCGGCCTCAACGGTCTCGATACAAACCCGCTCGAGCGTTTCGGCGAACCGGACGACGTCGGGCGTGTCGTCGAAGCGGCCGCGGTAGATCAACCCGCGGGTCCAGGCGAAGATCGAGGCGATCGGGTTGGTGCTGGTGGCCCTACCCTTTTGGTGCTCACGATAGTGGCGGGTGACTGTGCCGTGAGCCGCTTCAGACTCGACGGTGCTGCCATCGGGACTGAGCAGCACGCTGGTCATGAGGCCGAGACTGCCAAAGCCTTGGGCCACAATGTCGCTTTCGACGTCGCCATCGTAGTTCTTGCAGGCCCAGACATAGCCGCCCGACCATTTGAGTGCGGAGGCCACCATGTCGTCGATCAGACGGTGCTCATAGGTGAGGCCGAGCCGGTCGAACTCGCGCTTGAACTCGCGCTCATAGATCTCCTGGAAGGTGTCCTTGAAGAGACCGTCGTAGGCTTTGAGGATGGTGTTCTTGGTCGACAGATAGAGCGGCATGCGTCGGTCGGCAGCATAGGTGAAGCTTGCCCGTGCGAAGCCTTCGATGGAGGCGAGCGTGTTGTGGATGCCGAGCGCCACGCCCGGGCCCTTGAAGTCGTGAACTTCGAGTTCGAGAGGCGTCCCACCGCCGGCGGGCTGGTAGTTGAGGGTTACGCGGCCGGGGCCGGGAATGCGCGTCTCGGCGGCACGGTAGATGTCGCCATAGGCGTGACGGCCGATGACGATCGGCTGGCTCCAGTGCGGGACCAGACGAGGGACGTTGCGGCAGATGATCGGCTCTCGGAAGATGGTGCCGTCGAGGATGTTGCGGATGGTGCCGTTCGGGCTGCGCCACATCTTCTTGAGCCTGAACTCGGTGACGCGCGCCTCGTCGGGCGTGATGGTGGCGCACTTGACCGCGACGCCATGACGTTTGGTGGCGTGGGCTGAGTCGACGGTGACCTGGTCGTTGGTGGCGTCCCGATGCTCGATGCCGAGATCGTAGTAGTCGAGGGTTATGTCGAGGTAGGGAAGGATCAGCCTCTCACGGATGAAGCTCCAGATGATGCGCGTCATCTCGTCGCCGTCCATTTCGACGAGCGGCGTTTTGACCGTGATCTTTGCCATGCGTCGAGGATCCCTCCGAGCGAAGCTGGAG
>CAXUIA010000277.1:0-3679 GCA_964250835.1 uncultured Acetobacteraceae bacterium
GCTCGTCGAGGATGAGCAGGTCCGGGTCGCCCACGAGCGCGTCCGCCAGCCCGAGCCTGCCTGCAATCGGCGCCAGGACCGCGCGCGATACCAGCCGCGCGTGCCGCGGCCCAAGCTCGCCCTCCTGCTCGTCGGGAAACCGGGCCAGCAACCACTCGGCCATGACCAGCCCCAGCACGCGGTCACCGATGAACTCCAGCCGCTCGTTTGAGCCCGAACCGCGACGCAACCCGCCGCCGCGTCCTCCGCGCGGTGCCGACCGGTGGGTCAGCGCCTCGCGCAACCGCGCTGGAGCGCCAAACCGGTGCCCGATACGATGCTCCAGCGACGCGACCGCGTCCTCTATCGGATCACCGTCAGAAGCCTGCCCCAACGAACCTCGAACGGCCATTCCCAGAATTCCCAAATCGGGTCCCGCCCATCGACCGAAAAGAAGATGATCCGCGCATGCCCGACCAAGTTCTCGAGCGGCACGTATCCCAGGTCCTCGGGTCCCGCGCCCTGGAAACGACTGTCGGCGCTGTCGTCCCGATTGTCTCCCATGGCAAAGAAGTTGCCGGGCGGCACGACGTATTCTGGCGTATTGTTGACCCAGTCATCGCTGTTCAGCTTGAGGATCTGATGAGCCGCCACGCCGTGCTTGCTCGGCAGAAACTCACGGTATCGTCGGCCATCGATATGCGTGTCGTGCTCGTCGATCGCGACATAGTCGCCCAGGTCGTCGCGCGGCACCAGCGTCCCATTTACATAAAGCTGACCCTGGCGCATCTGGATATGATCACCGGGCAGTCCAACGATCCGCTTGATGTAGTCGATGCTGGTGTCCTTGGTCTCGCGGAACACAGCAACATCGCCGCGATGCGGCATCTGGAAAAAGATCCGGCCCGAGAACAGGTCCGGCGCAAATGGAACCGAAAACCGCGAGTAGCCGTATGAATATTTTGTCGTAAACACGTAGTCGCCGACGAGCAGGGTGGGGATCATTGACCCCGAAGGGATGTTGAACGGTTCAAAAAGGAACGTGCGCACGCCGAGCGCGATCAGGATTGCGTAGACAATCGTCTTGACGTTTTCCCACAGGCCGGTGTTGCTTCGGCCGCGGTCCGTGGTGCTGGTTTCAGCCATCAACGCTTCCATCCCGGACGTGGGATCGGGGTAGAAGCCGCCGCCCGCCCGGCATGTCAAGAGAGCGACGCGACAGAGAGAGAGCATATGGACCAGAACCGGGATACCAACCGCCGCTGGCTTCTCGAGCACCGTCCGCGAGGCGACATCGAGGACAGCGACTTCCGCTGGGACGAGCAGCCCGTCTCTGAGCCGTCGGAAGGCGAGATCGTTGTTCGCATGTTGATGCTCTCGTGTGATCCAACCCAGCGCGGTTGGCTCGGCGGCGACACCTACCTGCCCGCGATCGAGATCGGCGCTCCGGTTCGTTCGATCGGCGCCGGCCGCGTCGTCGCGTCGCGCCATGCCGATTACGCCGAAGGCGACATCGTGACCGGCATCCTCAGCTGGCAGGATTACGTGCGTCTCGCCCCGACCGGTCTCAACCGGCTGGCCAAACTATCACCTGATCTCCCGCTCGAACGCGCCTTGAGCGTCCTCGGCCTGAACGGCAACACCGCCTATTTCGGCCTGCTCGACATCGGCAGACCTCAGCCTGGCGAAACACTCGTCGTCTCTGGTGCCGCGGGCGCCACCGGCTCGCTCGTTGGCCAGATCGGCAAAATTAAAGGCTGCCGCGTGATCGGCATCGCCGGCGGACCCGAGAAGTGCCGTTGGCTGACCCAAACCGCAGGCTTCGACGTCGCGATCGACTACAAGTCGGATGATGTCGCCGCTCGACTGCACGAGGCCTGCCCCGACGGCATCGACATCTACTTCGACAATGTCGGCGGCGAAATCCTGGACGTTGCTCTGGCTCAGTTGGCCTTTCACGGTCGCGTCGTGCTCTGCGGCGCGATCGCCAACTACAATGCGACCCAGCTACCGCCCGGCCCGAAGAACTATCTGCGATTGCTCGTTCAGCGCGGCCGCATGGAGGGCTTCATCGTGCTGGACTACGCGCAGCGTTATGGCGAGTCGACGGCGGCCCTCGCTGCCTGGCTCGCCGAAGGCAAGCTGACCGAAAAGGTCGACGTCCAGCAGGGCCTCGAAAACGCGCCCGCCACTCTGCGCCGCCTCTTCTCCGGCCACAACGAAGGCAAACAGCTGCTACGGATCGCCTAGTTCAAGCGGGTCTGGCTCGGTTCCGCCTTTGCTTCGATCACCACCACGGCCAGCGCATACGGCGGCTCATCGGTCATCGTCAGATGGATCAAAGCCGCCCGCCCTTCCGGCGTCAGCACGCCCAGACGCACAGCCGCTCCCCCAGTCAGCGACATCGTCGGCTGCCCCGAGGGCAGGTTCACCACACCCAGATCCGAGTGGAAAACTCCCCGTGAAAACCCCGTTCCCAAAGCCTTCGCGCAAGCCTCCTTCGCCGCCCAGCGCTTAGCGAGCGACGCCGCCCGGTTGACCCCACCCAAGCGCGCGGCCCGCGCCCGTTCAGTCGTCGTAAACACCCGCTCCAAGAACCGCGACCCATGACGTTCGAGAACCCGCTCGATACGCCTGATGTCGGCCAGATCCGACCCAAGTCCGATGATCACGCCTTGGCGCGCTCCACCTGCGTAATCCCCGTCCCCGCCCGCAGTCCCGCAATCACCGATGACAGATGACGCACGTCCCGCACCTCGACGTCGATCAGCACCTCCATGAAGTCGAGCTGCCGATTGACGATGCGCAGGTTTGTCACCGTCCCGTCCTGCTTGGCGATGGCGTTCGTCAGCGTCGCAAGCGCGTCCGGCTCATTGGCCGTGATCACGCTCACCCGCCCGCCATACTGCTCGGCATCACGCTGCGGCCCGAGCGCGTCGTAGTCCCAATCTATGTCGAGGAAACGCTCGGGAGTGGCCGCGAAGCTCTCCAACGTCTGGCATTCCGACGTGTGCACCGTCACGCCCTTGCCGGTCGCGACGATTCCCACGATCCGGTCACCCGGAAGCGGACGGCAGCAGCCGGCGTAATGCACGTTCATCCCCGCAATGATGCCACGGATCGCGATCCCGGGCCCGCCGGCCGGTCGCTGCGCTGGACGGGGCGGCAGCCGCGGCATCACCCGTGGCGGCCGCGCCGGGTTGCGCAACTCCGGATAGGCTGCCGTCACCACCTCGCGGGGTCCGATATTACCGTTGCCCACGCCGGCATAGAGGTCTGCCAGCGTCGCGCACTTGAGCGCTTTGAGCACGCCATCCAGCACTCGCTCGCTGCCATCCAGCCCGTCCTGCCGGAAGCTCTTGGCGAGCGTCGCGCGCCCCTGATCGATGTGGTTCTGACGCTGCTGGAGCGCCACGTAGCGCCTGATCCGGGCCCGCGCTTTGCCGGTGACCGCGAACCGCTCCCATGCCGGCGACGGCGTTCCGCCGCGCGCGGTCATGATCTCGACCTGATCGCCATTCTGCAGCTCATGGCGAAGCGGCATCAGCCGCCCGTTGATCTTCGCACCCACACAGGTGTCGCCCACCTGGCTGTGCACCGCGTAGGCGAAGTCGACCGCGCAGGCGCCCCGCGGCAATTGGATCAGCAGCCCCATCGGCGTGAAGCCGAACCCCTGGGCCTGATAAAGCTCGAGCTTGGG
>CAXUIA010000278.1:0-2621 GCA_964250835.1 uncultured Acetobacteraceae bacterium
GGCAACCGCGACGTTGTTGGTCAACCCGCCCGACGCCGACCCGATGTGGGATTACAGGCGGCCCTCCACTAAAACGATCCTGCAGGCGGTTGACGACCTGTTCCGGTGTCTAGCGGGATCCGTTCCTGCCCCAAGGTAGCCAATTCGCAGGGGCCAGCGTAAACCGGCGCGCTTGCGACGAGGGAGCTTATTGATGGCCGCCACCCAGTTCAGGCGAGACCGCCGCACCAAGATCGTGGCCACCGTCGGCCCCGGCTCGGCGCCGGCAGCCATGCTCGAAAGGCTGTTCGTGGCGGGCGTCGACATCTTTCGCCTGAACTTCTCCCATGGCAGCCATGCCGACCACGCGGAAGTCATCACCGCACTGCGCACGCTTGAGGCGCGCGTCGGCCGGCCGATCTGCATCCTGGCCGACCTGCAAGGCCCCAAGCTGCGCGTCGGAACCTTTGCCGAGGGCGCCGTGGAGCTGCAGGAGGGTCATCCCTTCCGCCTCGACCTCGACGACACGCCGGGCGACATCAGCCGTGTCCGCCTTCCACACCCGGAGATCATCGCCGCCGCGCGCGAGGGTGCGACGCTGATGCTCGATGACGGCAAGCTCGTGCTTCGCGTCACGCGCTGCGGCCTGGATTACCTCGACACGATCGTTCTCGTCGGCGGCCGGCTCTCCAACCGCAAGGGCGTCAACGTCCCCGACGTCCTCCTGCCGATCCCGGCTCTGACCGAGAAGGATCGCCTCGACCTCGCCTTCGCGCTCCACCACCAGGCCGACATCGTCGCACTATCCTTCGTGCAGCGCCCGGCCGATGTCGAGGAAGCGCGCGAGATCGTGGGCAACCGCGCCTGGATCCTCTCCAAGATCGAAAAACCGCAGGCGCTCGAGACACTCGACGAGATCATTGAGCTCTCGGACGCGGTCATGGTCGCCCGTGGCGATCTCGGCGTCGAGCTTCCCGCCGAAGACGTCCCCCTGGTCCAGAAACGCATCGTCCGCACCTCCCGCATGCTCGGCAAGCCCGTCATCGTCGCGACCCAAATGCTGGAAAGCATGATCAGCTCGCCCACGCCGACGCGCGCCGAAGCGTCCGACGTCGCCACTGCCGTTTTTGATGGCGGCGACGCCGTCATGCTGTCGGCCGAGACCGCCGTCGGTAAATATCCGACCGAAGCGGTCGGCATCATGGACCGGATCATACGGCGCACCGAGCAGGACCCGGCCTGGATGACGCTGCTGCACGCGCTGCGACCCCGTCGCGAGGTCAATGCGGTCGCGGACGCGATCGGTGCTGCGGCCCAGCAGGTGGCCGAGACGCTGGAGGCGGGTGCGATCGTCAGTTACTCGCTGTCGGGCAAATCCGCCGCGCGGATCGCGCGCGAGCGCCCCAACGTGCCGATCCTCGGCCTCGCCGGAACCCAGGAAGCCGCGCGCCGGCTTGCCTTGGTCTGGGGCATCCACTCTATCGCGGTTGATCAGTCCAACCAGACCGATACGATGGGCGATGCCGTGCGGCGAGCTGTCGCCGCCGCCAAGCAGGAGGGCTTTGCCCACCGCGGCGGACGCATCGTCGTTGTTGCCGGCGTGCCGTTCGGGACAGCAGGCACTACCAACACGCTCCGGGTTGCGACCGTCGAATGAGTGTCGGAGAGCTTTACACCTTCCGGCCGCGTCGACGCAAAAACCTAGATAGGACAGAACGTTACTGGGTGGCACGGGAACTGCATCGTGTGGCGCGTGACCGGGTCCCGACGGTCAGTCAGTCAGGAGAACACCAGTGCGCCTCGCTCTCTTTGCAACAGTAGCCGGCCTTGCTTCGGCTGCATTGGCCGGTTCAGCGCTCGCCACCCCGAGCCTCGAATACAACATCATTGTCGATGGCACCTCGATAGACACGGGCTCCAGCACGACCGGGAGCTTCAACATTACCCCGACAAGCTCGGTGTTCGCCGACATCAGCGTGCAGGGATTTGGCGTTCCCGACCTTCCCAGCCCTGACCTGTCGACCCAGACGACCACGATTTCCACGGGTTCCGGTTTCTCGGGCTCCCACACGATCAGCATTGATGTGACCCAGATCGGGCTGACCAGCCCGGTTGGCTCCTTCAACATGGCCAGCACGTTCGCGCTGAACAACCTGATTGGCAGCATTGGGAGCGCGACGCTGACCAACTATGTCAGCCCGAGCAACTTGGCCTTTGCGACCACAACAAAAATCGGCTCTGCAACGGCCGTCCCTGGCACGTCTCTCGGTTCGAGCGCGATCAGCAGCGCCAACGTCGGCGCCGGCCCCTACTCCGAGACTGAAATCCTCACCGCCACCTTTACGTCCGGCAGTACCGAGCTGCAGTCCAACGACCAAATCCAGGCAGTTCCTGAGCCCGCCTCCCTGGCGGTCCTTGGTGCTGGTCTGTTCGGCCTTGGCCTGTTTGGCCGTCGCCGCCGGTCATAATTGTCACGCGACGGAGGGCAGTGCGTCTGCCCTCCGTTTTCGCCTAGTCCGCCGTTTCAAGTTCTGCCAGCGTTGGGTAATCGATGTAGCCGTCCTCACCTTGGCTATACCAAGTTTTGTGGTCATCCTGCGCCAGCGGTGCGCGGTGCTTCAAGCGCGCTGGCAAGTCCGGAT
>CAXUIA010000278.1:2631-3677 GCA_964250835.1 uncultured Acetobacteraceae bacterium
ATGAACGGCCGCCCGAACGCGATCGCGTCCGCACGCCCCTCATCAAGCGCCCGCTGACCGCTCGTCCCGTCATAATCAGCATTCAGGATCAGCGGCCCACGAAACGCCGCCCTGATCGTCGGCGCCACCGGTGGACGTGTCGACTTGCTGAACGTCCCCTCCGGACCAGGCTCACGCAACTCCAGAAACGCCAATCCCAACGATGACAGGCTGCGCGCCGCAGCCCCAAACAGCGTCTCCGGATCATTGTCGTCGACACCCTGGATCGCCTCGTTGGGAGACAACCGCACGCCGGTTCTCTCCGCACCCACGACATCCGCCACGGTCTTGGCCACTTCGAGCAGCAGCCTGATCCGATTCTCCACCGGACCGCCATACTGATCGTCGCGCAAATTGACGTTCGAACGCAGGAATTGATCGAGCAAGTAGCCGTTCGCCGAATGGATCTCGACCCCGTCAAATCCGGCCTTCACCGCATTCTCCGCCGCGTTCCGATAGTCCGCCAAGAGGCGCGGGATTTCATCAAGCGGAAGCGCGCGCGCTTCCACGTACGGCTTTTTTCCCTCGTAGGTGTGCGCGTCATCGGGTGCGGTCGTCGCTGACGACGAAACCGGCTTGGCGCCGCCGATGAAGTCGGGATGCACCAGCCGTCCCATGTGCCACAACTGACATACGATCAGCCCGCCCGCACGATGGACCGCGTCGACGATCGGACGCCAGGCCTCGACCTGCTGCTCGGACCAGATCCCGGGTGCATACGGCCAGCCGAGCCCTTCCTGGCTGATCCCCGTGGCTTCCGTGATGATCAGCCCCGCCGTCGCCCGCTGCGCATAGTAGGTCGCCATGATCGGGGTCGGCACATGATGGCGCGTCGCGCGGCCGCGCGTCAGCGGCGCCATCAGGACGCGGTTCGGCGCCTTGATCGCGCCCAGCGTGATTGGATCGAACAGGCTTGTCATGATGTCTCCCGCATCTCGCAACGCCTGAAGATCGGTGACGTGCCCGGGCAAAACCAGCCCCGCCCGCCCACGCTCGCGACCGTGGAA
>CAXUIA010000279.1:0-3674 GCA_964250835.1 uncultured Acetobacteraceae bacterium
CGCTCGATATCGGCCAGTGCCGACGTGTCCGGCCGGTGCCGACCAAGCGCGCCGCGCCGCCCGACCGCTCGCGGCAGGAACTCATGCGCGCCGCGCACGGTGAACCCTTCCTCGCCCAGCACGCGCACGATCGCCGCGAGCAATCCGTTATCGCCCGACAGGAAGGCGCGTCCGATCCGCCCCAGCAGGCGCGCGCCCTCCGCGTCCGGCCGCAGGTCACGAAATCCCGGTCGCTTGATCGGACCGATCAGCCCCACTTCGCCGCCCCCGTGATCTCGAAGCAGTGACAGGATGCGGCCCGCCGCCGCCGGCCTGGCCCAGGCATGCGGAAAAGGGGACACCACGGCGGGGTCGGCGAACTCCTCGAACGCCACGACGAACACCGGGCGTCCGGAGCCTACTACGGAGGCCGCAACCTGCCCCGGCAGCGGCCCGCCGCCCGCCAGGATGCCGACCGCGCGCGTTCCTTCAGGCGGAGACGTCGAAATCGTCATCCTCGGAGACGCGCACCGCCGCAGGCACCAAGCCGCGTTTACTGTCCTGATCGATAAAAGCCAGGATTTCGGCGACCTTCGGCTCGCCGCCGAACTCCGCCCGCACCGTCGCCAGGCGCTCGGCGAAGGATGCCGTTTCCCCTCCGCGCGGGAACAGCGTGCGGAATGCATGCCGCAAACGCTGCAGCGATGCGGGCGACGCGCCGCTCCGGCGCAATCCCACCCAGTTCAGCCCCACCAGCCGGGCCCGATTGCCCAGAACGCTGCCATACGGGATGACGTCCCGCTCGACGCCGGCGACACCGCCCACGACCGCGCCACTACCAATCCGCACAAACTGATGCAACGCCGCCGACCCCATAATCCGCGCACCCGACGAGATCGTCACATGCCCACCCATGACCACGTTGTTGGCGATGATGACGTCATCGCCGACAATGCAATCGTGGGCGATGTGCGCGACCGCCATGATGAGGCAATGACGCCCGACACGCGTCAGTCCGGCCCCCGTCACCGTCCCGCGATGAACCGTGACGTGCTCGCGCAGAACGCAGCCGGCGCCGATTTCGGTGCGCGTGGCTTCACCACGATATTTCAGGTCCTGCGGCGCCAGGCCGACCGTGACGAAGGGATAAAGCGTGCAGCCTGAACCGATCGTTGTCTGACCGTCGACCACGATGTGCGACATCAGTTCAGTGCCGGCGCCGATACGCGCCGACGCCCCTACTCTGCAAAACGGACCGACGACGACACCGGGCTCCAGAACCGCACCCGTCTCGACGATGCTGCTCGGATGGATCGTCGCGGCATCGGAACGGCTCTTGAGCTGCAACGCAATCTCCAACTTTCGCCAATAAGCGAGCGCCGCACGGTAAACGGCCAATGCCGCCCGGCCAAATAACACCGTATGTCGATCGGTAACCTCGCCAGACGACGATCCGGTTCAATCGCCCATGATCATCGCCGAAAAGCTCGACTCCGCGACTTCAACTCCCTCGACCCGTGCGACGCCTCTGAACTTCCAGACATTGCCGCGATGCCGCTCCTTCTCGACATGGATCCGAAGCTGATCGCCTGGTCCCACCGGCCGACGAAACTTCGCATTATCAATGGTCATGAAGTAAACCAGCTTGCCTTCCGCCTCCGGACCCAGCGTCAAGACGACGAGAGCGGCGGCCGTCTGCGCCATCGCCTCGATGATCAGCACCCCTGGCATCACCGGCTTGGCGGGGAAGTGGCCCTGAAAATAGGGCTCGCTCACCGTCACGTTCTTGATCCCAACCGCCGAATGGTTGAGGTCGACCTCCACCATCCGATCAATCATGAGGAACGGGTAACGATGCGGGATCGCACGCATGATCCCTTCCACGTCGATCCGCTCGATCGTGCGTCTCTCGAAGCTGTCCGTCGCCCTGTCCATCAGCGTGCCACGCGTGCCCACATGTCAGCCGCGCTTGGACAGCTTGCGCAGGGTCGCGACGTTGCGGAAGAATTCACGCACGGCCATCGCCGGCGATCCCACCACGTCAAGCCCCGCGCCCACATCGGACATCACGCCGGCCTGAGCGCCGATCCGCGCCTTCGCGCCGATCCGAAGATGCCCGGTCAGGCCGGCTTGGGCGGCAACGGTCACGAAATCCCCGAGCGTGGTTGAGCCCGAAATGCCGGCCTGGGCGACCACCACGCAGCACCGCCCCATTCGGACGTTGTGCGCGATCATCACCAGGTTGTCGAGACGCGAGCCGGCTCCGATCACCGTGTCACCCGTCGATCCGCGGTCAACCGTCGTGTTGGCGCCAATCTCAACGTCGTCCTCGACGATGACCCGCCCCAGTTGCGGCACGCTGACAAAGCCGTCAGGCGTGGTCGCAAAGCCGAAGCCCTCCTGACCGAGACGGGTCCCGCTGAGCAGAACCACACGATCACCGAGGATGGCGTGGCTGAGGCTCGCATTCGGTCCGATCCGGCAATCGGCCCCGATAACCACGCCGGGCCCGATCACCGTTCCCTCGCCGATCCGGCTGCGGGGACCAACGCTCGCACCGGGACCAACAAAGGCCAGCGCGCCCACCGACGCCGAGGGATCGATGTCCGCCCCGTCCAGGACCGCGGTCGGGTGACAGCCGGGCGCAAAAGGCGCAACCGGGTGGAACAATGAGGCTACCTTCGCCCAGGCGAGGTAGGGGTCGGCCACCACGAGCGCCGCGGTCGATGGCGGCCGGCGATCGGCGTGACCCGCTGACACCAGCACCAATCCCGCCCTTGTCGCCTCGAGCTGATCGATATACTTGCGATTGTCGAGGAAGCTCACCTGATCGGCCCGCGCTGACGAGAGCGGCGCAACACCGCTCAAGGTGAAGCTCGCGGGCCCGTCAAGCGCCGGCCTTAGCTCTGCACCCACAAGCTCCGCAAGCGAGCCCGCGTCACAGGGGCCGCCATAGGGAAAGAACCGAGGGTCCCCTGGTCCATCCGGGCGCGTACCGTGGGCCAGCTACTTGCCTTTCGCGGCCCGCGGCGCTCCCGCACCAGGTGCGGACACCTGCACCGCACCGCCTCCGGCCAGGTCTGGCTGCGCGGTGGTCGGGAACGTGCCGTCCTTGGCGAGCTGCTCGGGATCAACCCCGTCTGCCGGGATGAAGACCGACGGCAATACCGCGTTTAGCTGGTTGGCCACCTGTGGTGAAATGTCGAAAGGCTGGATGTTGAGCGCGATCTGCTCCTGGTGAAGCACCAGGTTCATCCCGCGGCTCGCCGCGACCGTTCGGATCACCTGCACCAGCTCGCGCTCGATCTGACCCAAAGCCACCTGCGCCGCTTCCTGAATGACCCGCTGACGGTTCTTGAACTCGGCCTGCTCGTGGAAGACGCGCTCCTGCAACGCCCTGATTTTAGCCCGCGCCTGATCCTGGGTGAGACCTTTGCCCTCTTCGATCGACGCCTGCTGGTCGCGCCAGACGAGCTGCTCGCGCTGCACGTCCTGCGTCAGCTTGTCGCGCCGCGCGCCGAGCAGGTGCAGCGCGTGCTCGGCCGCACTCGATGCGTGCATGATGTCGGGCACGCTGATCACGCCCACGACAGCGGCAGGTGGCGGCGCGCTTTTGGGTATTTCGGCGACGGCCGGGACAGCCGGCAGCGGCAGCCCCGGTGGCGGTCCCTGCGGCGGCGAACCGTGGCCGTCCC
>CAXUIA010000280.1:0-3658 GCA_964250835.1 uncultured Acetobacteraceae bacterium
CGCCGAAGGCCTCCGCGTGGAGGCGCGCCATGAGCGCCGGGTTCACGCCGGCGGTGGCCGCACCGCCTGCGAGGGCGCGCTCACCTGCGGCGGATCAACGTAGAGCGGCAGGCCTGCCATCGGCGCCAGCCGGCCCGCAAGCCGCGCCCTGGCGGCGCGTGCGACACCAATCGCCTCGGGAGAATGGGGCGTCGCGATCCGCGCCAGCTCCCACTGCGCGGACAGGAGCGCCGCGCCATCGCCCGCCAGCAACGGCATCTCCGCCGGCCTGGGAAGCGCCGACGCTTCCACCGCCCGCACCGGCCCGTCTCCCTCCACAAACAACCGCCCGCTTCCCGCCTGCGTGACGACCAGGAGCGCCCCGTCCCAAGTCAAACCGTGACGCACTGCCTCGCCCGCGGTGACCCCCACGAGCGGGCGCGATCCGCCCAACGCCAAGCCGTGCGCCAGAGCCAGGCCGGCGCGTATGCCCGTGAAACTTCCCGGACCCACTAGAGCCGCAATCAGATCCGGCATCACGCCGCCCCGAACGCTTTCCACCAACCCGGCAAGCCGCTCCACCAGCCCGCGCCCGCCGGCTACATGTTGCTCCGCGGTCACGTCCTCGCCGTCCACCAGTGCGGCAAATGCGTCCGCACCCGCGGTCGCGATCACCAGGACGCGATTCACCAGAGTTGGCAGGCTTCGTCGAACTCCAGCCGCGGGCTTCGCGGCGGTTCACCACCACGGTCGGCATAGCCGAGGCAGACCAGGAAATTGCTGCGCCACCCATGCGCGGAGAGAAAGGCGTCATCGACCAGCGCGTTGTCGAACCCCGACATCGGCCCGCAATCGAGCCCAAGCAGGCGCGCCGCCATGATCAGATAGGCCCCCTGCAGGGTCCCGTTGCGGAACGCCGTCTCCTCGGCCAACGCCGCGTTCCCGGCGAACCACGAGCGCGCGTCGCCATTCGGATAGAGCCGCGGCAATTGCTCGTAAAACGCCGGATCGTGCGCCACGATCACCACCACCGGTGCCGCCATCGCGCGCTCCGCGTTCCCGCCCGACAACGTGGGCCGCAGCCGCAGCTTGGAGCCGAGATTGCGCAGGAACAGAAATCGCGCCGGCGAGCAGTTCGCCGACGTTGGTCCTAGCTTCACCAGGTCATACAAGGCGTGGACCGTGTCGTCGGACACGCTGCGATCGGTCCAACGCCAGACCGTGCGTGCCTGACGAAACAGGAGATCAGCCGGCTCGACTGACATCGGGGCCGCTTCGGCGTGCCCCGCCTTGCCAATCGCCGACTCATCAAACATCGCCCCATCGGCCGGCGCGATCTCCGCCATGCCTCAGAGCTCGACCTGCTCGACCGAGACCACCTCCGGCACGTAATGCCGCAGCATGTTCTCGATGCCATGCTTCAGCGTCGCCCGCGACGACGGACATCCGCTGCACGAGCCTTGCATGTGCAGCTTGACCACCCCGTCCTGGTAGCCATGGAAGACGATGTCGCCGCCATCCGCCGCGACCGCCGGCCGTACCCGCGTGTCGAGCAGCTCCTTGATCTGCTCGACCACCTTGCTGTCCTCGGGATTGAACTGCCCGGCATCCGCCTCCGCAAGCTCGCCTTCGATCACCGGGCTGCCCGACACGAAATGATCCACCAGCGACGCCAGAACCTGCGGCTTGAGCGATGCCCAATCCTGCTCGTCAGACTTGCTGACGGTGACGAAGTCCGAGCCGAGAAACACCCGCGCCACCCCATCCAGGCCGAACAGCCGCCTCGCCAGCGGGCTGCGTCCGGCCTGAGCCTCACCCGCAAAATCGGCCGTCGCGTGGCCCGGCATCACCGCCCGCCCCGGCAGAAACTTCAGCGTCGACGGGTTCGGCGTGCCTTCAGTCTCAATGAACATTGGGTGTATCCTGCGCAAACTGTTCGGCCCGGCGGGCAACTGATACTAACCCTGCGGAAGTGGCGCGGCGCGGGCCGAGCCGCAAGCACGGAAGCACCCATGGTCAACCGAACCGCCACCCTCCTGGCAGCTCTCTTTGCTTGGCCCGCCTACGCCGAACCGCTCGCCTTTATCCTGAACTCCGCCGACGCCTCCATCAGCGAAGTCGACGTCAACACGCACCTGGAGGTCCGGCGCGTCCCCGTGCTGCGCGAACCACACCATATGGCGCTCACCCCCGACGGCAAGTCGCTCGTCGTGGGCGACACCGCCGGCAATGCGCTGTTCTATCTCGATCCCGACACCGGGCTTGTCCAGAAGCAGATCACCGTCAGCGATCCCTACCAGGTCTCCTTCAGCCCCGACGGCCGCTGGTTCACCGTCGCCGGCCTCGCGCGCAATCAGGTCGACATCTACGACGCCGCCACCATGCGGCTCGTCCACCGTGTTCCGGCCCGCGCCATGCCCAGCCACATCAACTACGCGCCTGACAGCAGCGTGGTCTACGTCACTCTCCAGGACACCGACAACCTGATTGCCATTGAAACGACCTCCGGCCACGTTCTCTGGACCGCCAAGGTCGGCAAGACCCCCGCCGGCGTCATGTGGCACGACGGCGCGCTCCTCGTTGGCGACATGGGCTCCGACCACATCGCCGTCGTCGACCCGACCGACGGCCACGTCGAACGCACCGTCAAAACCGGACGCGCCGCCCACAACCTCTTCATCAGCCCCGACGGCAAGTCGCTCTACGTCACCAACCGGATATCCGGTACGCTGTCCGAGCTTGATCCCACCACACTCGCCGTGCGGCGCAGCTTCAGCGTCCCCGGCGGCCCCGACGACATCTCCTTCGCCCCCGACGGCACCATCTGGGCGAGCCTGCGCTGGCGCCAGCACGTGGCTCTGATCAACCCGGCCACCGGCGACTACACCACCATCGCGACCGGGCGCTCGCCGCACGGCATCTGGCTCAACACCGGGACGCGGCCGCGCGCTGTCGCCTCTCGGCCTTGAAAGATGAGACTCTGCCCCAAACCCCGCCAAGGGCGGGCGCCCTTGGATCCCGGTCGAGGTCAGTTCGGTGTTGGTTTCGCCTGGCTTGCTCCGAATTGGGACGTGATCGCCTGCACAAGGAGGTCGTCACGTGATCTTAGACGGACGTCGACGTGAAGCAGATCGTTCTCCTGATCGGGCAGCCACATGACGAGCCCCTCAATCGGCTGATCGCCGGCTTCCAGACGTGACGTCGTTCCCAGTCCGTCACGGCCTGCTGGCGTCGTGAATTGGACGACGTTGCCTGGTAGCCGGGTGATCTTGTCAGTCGGACTGAGCCGGTATTGGAACTGAGACTGGGGCACGGGATCCATCGCGATCACCTCATCGACGAAAGATTTGGCGGATGGAAAGAGCGCGCCCGCGATGCCCGCAACGTCAAAACGACCGGATGTCTCGCCATCGATGCGCGTGGCGACGACCGCCGGCCCATGAACCTTCCGCGCCGGATTGAATATGTCGAAGCTTCGCTCCGGCTGCGGCGTGACATCCAAGCGCGCGCCGCTGGAACCATAAACCATGAAGCAGGACCAACCTCGCGGCGCGAGCACGCCGATCTGGACCGCGGCATAGTAAGCAAGCCGCGGCGCGGCGTCGGAGTTGACCTCGGGCGCCGTCGCGGATGTCGGCGGGTCGAGTGGCCCCATCTGACCGTCTGCACGGCATCCGAC
>CAXUIA010000281.1:0-3656 GCA_964250835.1 uncultured Acetobacteraceae bacterium
CCCCACCCCGACGGACCCGCTCCACCTGCCCCGACAGCGACTTGAAGTAGGCGGTCGGCCGCACGACTGACCACCGCATCCCCGACCCGATCAGCGCCGCCTCGAAGGCCAGCTTCGCATGCTGGAACGCCAGCTTCGGCTTCTGCACGCAAAGCGCCGAGCACAGCACGAACAGCCCGACACCCGCCTCCCGCGCGCCCGCCAGCACATCGACATGCGCCTGGTAATCCACCGCCCACGCGTCCCGAGCGACCCCGGTGCGCGACGCCATGCACGACACCACCGCATCGAACCGTTCGCCGCGAAAACCGTCCCGCGCGATCGCGGCCGGATCCCCCAGATCCACCACACGCGCCGCCTCACCGGTCATTCCGTCCGGACGTGCCCGTGTAAAGCACACCACCTCATGCCCGCGCCCGGTCAGCGCGCGCAGCGTCGCCCGCCCGATCGTTCCGGTTGCTCCCAGCAGGCACACCCGCATCACAGCCTCTCTTTAGAGTGCATCGATCCCAAGACCGGAGCATGCTGCCACGTCAACAGCCACGGACTCCGGTCATGACCGACCACAGCGACGATCGGACCATCGGCGACCACGTCCTGTCCCCCGAGACGCTGATGCTCGGCTACGGCTTCGACCCGGCGCTCTCCGAGGGCGCGGTCAAGCCGCCGGTGTTCCTCACCTCGACGTTCGTGTTCCGCTCGGCCGAGGACGGGCGCGACTTCTTCGATGTCGTCGCCGGCCGCAAGCCGATCCCCAGCGGCCGGGCCGGCCTCGTCTACTCGCGCTTCAACCACCCCAACAGCGAGATCATCGAGGACCGCCTCGCCATCTACGAGGCCGGCGAAGCGGCACTCGTCTTCAGCTCCGGCATGGCCGCCATCACCACCGCCATCCTCGCCACCGCCCGCCCCGGCGACGTCGTCCTGCACAGCCAGCCCCTCTACGGCGGCACCGAAACCCTGCTCAACCGCACGCTGACCAACTTCGGCATCACCGCGCACGGCTTTGCCGACGGCGGCGACCCCAATGCGATCCTCGCCACCGCCCAGGCCGCCGCCCGCCTCGGCCGCCTCAGCCTGATCATGACCGAAACGCCGTCCAACCCGCTGAACACCCTCGTCGACATCGCCGCCGTCCGCGCGGTCGCCAACCACATCGGCGAAGCGACCGGTCTCCGCCCCCTCGTGATCTGCGACAACACCATGCTGAGCCCCGTCTTCCAGCAGCCGCTCGGTCACGGCGCCGACCTCGTCGTGGCCTCGCTTACCAGATATGTCGGCGGCCACAGCGACCTGATCGGCGGCGCCGTCATCGGCAGCCACGCTATTCTCAAGCCGGTCCGCCTGCTGCGCAGCGCCATCGGCACCCAGCTCGATCCGCATTCCTGCTGGATGGTCGGCCGCTCGCTCGAAACGCTCGCGATCCGCGTCCGCGCCGCCGCCGACAACGCGCAGGCCGTAATCCGCGCCATGGACGTCCACCCCAGGATCACCGCCGTCCACGCACTCGGCCCCGACCGCGGCCGCGACGTCGTGCGCCGGATTTATGCCGTCCAGTGCACCGGCCCCGGCTCCACTTTCAGCATCGAGATCGCCGGCGGCCAGGCCGACGCCTTCCGGGTTCTCAACCGCCTGCGCCTGTTCAAGCTCGCCGTCAGTCTCGGCGGCACCGAATCGCTTGCCTGCCATCCCGCCTCGACCACCCACTCCGGCGTCCCCGCCGACATCCGCGCCCGAATCGGCGTCACCGACGGCCTGATCCGACTCAGCATCGGTCTCGAGAACGCAAATGACCTGATCGCCGACCTTACCCAGGCGCTCGCCGTCGTGAACGAGCCCTGACAGCCCATGCCTCGCAAGCTCATCCGTCTCGTCATCGCGGCCATCCTCGCCGGATCCCCGTCGTTTGCCCTCGACCACGGCGCCACCTACGCGATGGAACTTGGACTCTGGAGGCTCGCCCCGCCCGTCGGCTGGGCCGGCACGACGCCAGGCAAGCTTCAGTTCGCGCGCTACGAGGGCATGCCCAACGGCACGATGACCATCAACGAGGCGGTTGTGGAGGCCACCTCCGCTCAATTTGCCAGCGGCACGGTCGAGTTCGACATCAAGCCGCTCGCCTACAGCGACACCGGCATTATTCTCCACCGCCACGGCATTGAGTCCGGCGAGATCGTCTACCTGCGCGCCAATCCGGATTGCCCGGCGGCCGACGACTGCATCCAATACGCGCCGATCACCCACGGGCTCATGCAGTGGGACATCTACGCGGACGAGCAGGGACCGGCGCCGATCAATCCCACCGGCTGGAACCACCTCCGCCTGGTCGTCGCCGACCGCAAGCTGGCGGTCTACGTCAATCGCGCGGCCGAACCCTCGCTCGTCGTGGCGAGGCTCCAGGGCGACACCACCAATGGAGGGATCGCGTTCAAGGGACCGGCCATCTACGCCAACCTGGTGATCCAGCCGGACATCCCAGCCGCGTTCCCCGCCATCGTTGAACCCAGACCCGATCCTGGCGGCGTGACGGCCTGGCTCGCCGCTCCGCCCACCGCGCCGCCGGTCAGCCAACCGCCGCCCGGCCCATGGCGTCCGATCGCGGCCGAACCCACCGGCCTGGTTAATTTGAGCCGCGCGTTCGGGGTGGGCCTGGCGCCATCACCCTCGGTCGCTTGGCTGAGGACGGTCGTGACCGAAGCGGCGCCCGCGCGACGGACCCTGCGGATCGGCTGGGCGCGCGAGGTCTCGGTGTTCCTCAACGGCCGCCAGGTCTTCGCGGGCGACAACCCCTACTACCCAGCCGAACGCCGCCTCTCGCCCGACGGCCGCCTAGAGCCCGACAATGCCGTGATCCCGCTCGACCTGCCGCGCGGCAGAAACGAGATTGTGCTCGCCGTCGGCAATGCCTGGCGGACCGCGGCAGGAATCGAAAAGGCGAGCCCTTATGGTTGGGCGGCCGAGGCGCACCTCGACGCAGTCACGTCACGCTGAACCCGCATTGTCGCCGCCGCGCCAATCGGCATCGCTTCCTCCAAGTAAAAGTCAATACGACATCTTTTTCTGCCACAGAACTGGCCAGGCTTTACATTCCAACAAAGCGGATCACCTAAGCATCGGATTGGTCAATCTCGAATAGACTTCAGTCAGAAGACACTACTGGCCAGATCCCTGTTGAGAAAAGAAAGAAATATTCATGTCTCATGATATCGTCGACACGGCCGTCGCCAACGGCTCTTTCAAGACCCTGGTTGCCGCCGTCACCGCAGCCGGCCTCGTCGAGACCTTGAAAGGCACCGGCCCCTTCACCGTCTTCGCACCGACCGACGCAGCATTCGCCTCGTTGCCGGCAGGCACCGTTGAGGGCTTGCTCAAGCCGGACGCGAAAGCCAAGCTCACCCAAATCCTCACCTACCATGTCGTTCCGGGCAAGGTCATGTCGTCGGCACTCGCCGGCAAGACCATGAACCCCGCAACCGTCGAGGGCCAAAGCCTCAAAATCGAAAGCAATGGCAAGGGCGTTCACGTCAACAACGCCACTGTCAGCACCGCCGACGTCGACTGCACGAACGGCGTGATCCACGTCATCGACACTGTCCTGATGCCAAACTGATCCAAGAACCGGGGCTTCAAACCGCCGCCCCGATTTCGGACCCCTT
>CAXUIA010000282.1:0-3635 GCA_964250835.1 uncultured Acetobacteraceae bacterium
CCAAGCCCTCGGGCGAGATCATCGAGCAGCCGATCATCGCCAACTTCAAGGAAGGTCTGTCGGTTCTCGACTACTTCACCTCGACCCACGGCGCCCGAAAGGGACTTGCCGATACTGCGCTGAAGACCGCCAACTCCGGTTACCTGACGCGGCGTCTCGTCGACGTGGCGCAGGACTGCATCATTGTCGAAAATGATTGCGGCACCGAGCGCGGTCTTACCGTGCGCGCGGTCATGGATGGCGGCGAGGTCGTGGCTTCACTGTCCGAGCGTATTCTGGGCCGGACGACCGCGTCCGACGTGCTTGATCCGGTCAGCGGCGGTGTCGTGCTCGCGCGGAGCACGCTGATCGGCGAAGCGGAAGCGGAGCTCGTCGAAAAGGCCGGCGTCGAAAGCTTGCTGATCCGTTCGGTTCTGACCTGTGACAGCCGTGTCGGCGTCTGCGGCCATTGCTACGGGCGCGATCTCGCACGCGGCACGCCCGTCAACATCGGCGAGGCTGTCGGCGTGATCGCCGCACAGTCGATTGGTGAGCCCGGCACACAGCTCACCATGCGCACCTTCCACATTGGCGGTGCGGCACAGCGCGGCGCCGAGGTGTCGATGGTGGAAGCCTCGCACGACGGCACAGTGACGCTCCGCAACCGCGCCGTCGTCACCAACAGCCAGGGCGTTCCGGTGGTGATGTCGCGCAATTGCGAGATCGTGCTGATCGACGACAAGAAGACCGAACGGGCACGGTTCCGGGTTCCTTATGGCGCGCGTCTGCTGACCGACGAGGGTGCAACAGTGTCGCGCAGCCAGAAGCTAGCCGAGTGGGACCCGTACACGCTGCCGATCATCACCGAGCGTGCCGGCACGGTCGAATATCTCGACCTCATCGACAGCATCACGCTCGTCGAGCGTGTCGACGAGGTGACCGGCCTTTCTTCGAAGGTCGTCGTCGACTACAAACAGGCCGCCAAGGGGATCGACCTGCGTCCGCGCTTGCAGCTCAAGGACGAGCGCAGCGAAGTGGTCAAGCTTCCGAATGGTGCCGACGCGCGCTACTTCCTTACGGTCGACTCGATTCTCTCGATCGAAAACGGCGCAACGGTTGCCGCCGGCGACGTGCTCGCGCGGATCCCGCGCGAAGGCTCGAAGACGCGCGACATCACCGGTGGTCTGCCGCGTGTGGCCGAACTGTTCGAGGCGCGACGTCCAAAGGATCACGCGATCATTTCCGAAACCGACGGTCGCGTGGAAATCGGCAAGGACTACAAGGCCAAGCGCCGCTTCATCGTCAAGAACGACGAGACCGGCGAAGAAACCGAGTACCTGATCCCGAAAGGCAAGCACGTCTCGGTCCAGGAGGGCGACTTCGTCCGCAAGGGCGACCCGCTCGTCGACGGCCCACGCGTGCCGCACGACATCCTCAAGGTTCTCGGCGTCGAAGCGCTCTCGGATTACCTCGTCAATGAAATCCAGGACGTCTATCGACTGCAGGGCGTCAAGATCAACGACAAGCATATCGAAGTCATCGTCCGGCAGATGCTGCAGAAGGTGGAAGTGCTCGATCCGGGCGACACCACCTATCTGATCGGCGAGACCATCGACCGGATCGAGTTCGAGGGCGAATGCGCGAAGCGCCTGAAGGACAACGAACGGCCGGCGGTCGCGATGCCCGTACTTCAGGGCATCACGAAGGCGAGCCTGCAGACGCACAGCTTCATCTCGGCCGCGTCGTTCCAGGAGACCACGCGCGTGCTGACGTCCGGAAACGCCGGCTTTGCCGTCCCGCGCGGCGGAGTAGTCCCGGGTCGGGGGGAAGAGGAGGGGCGCTGCTCCTCGACCCCGCTGGGCCTGAGGCCCAGACCCGTCTTCCTCGGGCTGTCAGAGCTCATGCTCGCCGTTGCCTGGACCCACTGGGGCCGAGGCCTCAGTGGGTCCAGGGCAATGCCCTGGCCTCGCGCTTGAACTCCCGCCTGTTATCGCTAAACTCGTTTCATGTCTGCAACGCGTTTTCTCGTTCGTACCGATCATGGAACACGTCTCGCGGTCGACCCGGTCACGGGCCGGTTCGGCCACGATGACCGGCCGGACAGCGTAGACGTGCTTGCGATGCCACTTGACGCTCACTCCTGCTTTCTAACCCGGCGCGATGGAGTGCCGTTCTCGGCACGGCCCGATGGCGCCAACGCGGGCCCGATGGTGAACTGCCGCCTGCAGCCCGACGATGGCGGCGTGACGCTCCGCCTCGTGCCGGGCGGTCTCGTCACTGCATTGCCGGACGGCGGCGTCGCCCTTGATCGCGACACGATCGGGCGATGGGAGCGCTTCACGCTCGAGGCGGGTGGGCAGGACCTCGATCGCGCGCTGCTTCACCCGGCAATTGGGCTTAATGACGGCGCAGCAACCGGTATTCTCATCAATCGGCTCGCAAAGACTGATCCGGATACGCGTCGGCGTCTTCTCGCGTCGCTTGCCGACCGCCCGGACATCGTCGCGATCTTTGTGGGCCTGCGCCGGCTGCTGTCTGGTGGACCGGAACGCAGCGAGTGGCACACGCGCGCGCACCTCGCGGCGGGCATGGCCGCGCATGGATGGCAGGTCGGCGATCATACATACGGCAATCCCGCAATCATTGATGGTGAGTACGCGCCATTGTCGATCGGGCGTTACTGCTCGATCGCGGGCGGGGTGCAGATCATTCTGGCCAATCACGCCATTGATACAGTGACGACGTATCCGTTCGCGGCGCTGGCCCGCTTCTGGCCGTCGGCGCCCGGGACGATGGGGGCCGACCATGTCGGCGCCGGCGTGGCGATCGGCCACTCGGTCTGGCTCGGCCAGAGCGTCACCATTCTGCCGGGTGCTGCGATCGGCGACGGCGCAATCATCGGTGCGGGCGCCGTTGTCGCGGGATTGGTGCCGCCGTTCGCAGTCGCAGTCGGCAATCCCGCGCGCGTCGTCCGCGTCCGCTTTCCCCCCGACATCGTGGAGCGCCTGCTTACGATTGCCTGGTGGAACTGGCCGGACGAGCGCGTAGACCGTCTTATTCCGTTGCTGCTCGGAAGCGACGTGTCGGCCTTTCTGGACCGGGCCGAAACACCGGCGCAGAAGGAAGCGGCTCGGACTGCACCGTTGGTGACGGAGACGGATGGCCCAGTAAGTGCGCCGCCAACGTGAGACGCATCGTGTCTCGCCGAATCTGTGGCATGCTCCCTCCTGATGAGTGCCACTCAATTCGCCGTACGCACGTCCCACCGCACATACCTCACCGCTGATCCGGCAACGGGAGCGCTTCGGCACACGGCCGAGGCGCCGGACGGTATGCGTGTCCTCGCGCACTGGTTTGGCGACGACAGCTGCATCCTGGTTCGCCGGGACGGCGGACCGTTGTCGATGGTCGTGGTCAACACTGAGCTGACAGCGCCGCTGTTCCCGTTCCGTTTGGTGACCGACGCCGACCGCTCGCGCGTGGCACTCCGGCACATCTCGGGGACGTTGTTGACGGCGGCTCCCGAAGGCCGGGTCGTTCACGACCAGCGCGATGTCGCCGACTGGGAACTCTTCACACTGGAGCCGGACGGCGGCAGCCGGGCGCCCCCGGGGGGCCGGGTGGGTGGGTGTAGGGGGCCGCGGGCGGGGGGGGAA
>CAXUIA010000283.1:0-734 GCA_964250835.1 uncultured Acetobacteraceae bacterium
GGCCACGCAACGCGCGTTCGCGAGATGTGTCATGATCGCGCGCAGCGCGCCGCCGTCGCGCGCCGGCGACAGCCCGCCATGCCGCACCGACGTCGAGTAGCCCGGATAGAACACGAGCAGCGCGCAGTGCCCCGGCATCTCCCGAGCGGCCGCCTCCACCACGCCGAGATCGGGCGGCGCCGCATCCCCCGACCGGTCGATCCCCACCAGCACCTGGATCCGCCCGGGAAAGGCCTGCGCGAACACCGACCGTAGCGCGTCCGCGATCGACGGCCGCAGCACGCTCGGCATCACCACCGCCGTATCGAACGGTGTCTGCAGCGACATCCCTCCCGCCGCGAACGACCGCAGAAACCCGCTCACGGACGGAGCAGCCGCGCGGCCAACGCCGGTATATCGGCCCAGTCATCGGCGCTCGCGTCGGCCTCCGCCCTGCCATACCCGAACGACACCCAGATCGACGGTATCCCGGCGGCCCGCGCGGCCGTGACGTCGTGCACGAGGTCGCCCACCATCACCGCCCGCCGCGGATCGCCGCCCGCACGCGTGATCGTGCCCAGCACATGCGCCGGATCGGGCTTGCGCGTGGGAAACGTGTCGCCGCCGCAGATTGCCGCAAACCGGTCCGCCACGCCCAGCCGCGCCAGCAGCGCGCGCGCCGGCGCTTCCGGCTTGTTGGTGCAGACGGCGAGCGTCCAACCCCCCGCGCGAAACCGGCCGAGCGCCTCTGTGAC
>CAXUIA010000283.1:744-2497 GCA_964250835.1 uncultured Acetobacteraceae bacterium
CGCCCCAAACCCCCGCCCCGCCAGCCCCGGCGCCAACGCCTCGGTCAGGTCGCCGAGCGTATCGACGAGCGTTCCATCGAGGTCGGCCACGAGCACGCGCAAGCGCTCTCATCCTTTCTGTATCAAACCGAAACGAGGCGTGAACATTGAGCGTTTGACAGGGATCGTCCGGTAAAGCTACCGCCACCGGCAATGAGTTCCACTGCCATCATTCTCGCGGCCGGCCTCGGGACGCGGATGAGATCCGCGCTGCCCAAGGTCCTCCATCCGCTTGGCGGCCGCCCGATGCTGGCGCACCTGATTGCCAATGCCGCCACCGTTTTCGATCGGATCGTCGTCGTCATCGGCCCCGGCATGGAGCGCGTCGCCGCACTCGCCGCACCACACGCAGTCGTCGTCCAGCACGAGCGGCGCGGCACCGCGCACGCAGCACTCCAGGCACGCCACCTGTTTGGCGACGGCGAAGTCGCCGTGCTCTACGGCGACAATCCGCTGATCACTCCCGTCACCATGCGCAACCTCCTCGCGCACCGCCGCACCAGCGGCGCCGGCCTCGCACTGCTCGCGATGCGTCCCGCCACCCCCCCCGGCGACGGCCGCGTCAGCGCGCGGCCCGGCGCCGTCACCCGCATCGTCCAGCACGCGGACGCCAGCGACGACGAGCGCGCAATCGGCCTCTGCAACGCCGGCGTCATGGCCGCCGACGCCGGCAGCTTCGCACGCTGGCTCGGCCGGATCGGCGACAACAACGCCAAGCGCGAGTTCTACCTCACCGACGCCGTCGGCCTCGCCAACCAGGACGGCGTCCGCGTCACCGCACTCGAGGCGCCGGCCGACGAGCTGCGCGGCGTGAACTCGCGCGCCGAGCTCGCCGAGGCCGAGGCGATCCTGCAGCGCATGCTGCGACAGGACGCGCTCGAGGCCGGCGTCACCATGACCGCGCCCGACACCGTGTTCCTGTCCGCCGACACGGTCTTCGAGACGGACGTCACGATCGAGCCCCACGTCGTCTTCGGTCCCGGCGTCCGGGTCGCCTCCGGCGTTCGCATCCGCGCCTTCAGCCATCTCGAAGGCTGCCTGATCGAGGCCAACGCCATCATCGGCCCTTACGCACGTCTCCGCCCGGGGACAGTGCTAGAACGGGACGCGCATGTGGGGAATTTCGTGGAACTGAAGGCGGCAACACTCGGGCGAGGGGCCAAGGCCAACCACCTCACCTATCTCGGCGACGCCACCATTGGCGCGGGCAGCAACATCGGCGCGGGCACCATCACATGCAATTATGACGGCATCGGCAAGCACCGCACAGCAATCGGCGAGCGCGTCTTCGTCGGTTCGGACGCCGTGCTCGTGGCCCCGGTGACCATCGGCGACGGCGCCTTTATCGCCGCCGGCAGCGTCATCACGCGCGACGTCGAACCCCGCGCCATGGCCTTCGGCCGCGCCCGCCAGGTCGACAAGCCCGGCGCCGCTCCCATCCACCCGCCCAAGGGAACCTAGCTGATGTGCGGGATCGTCGGTGTCATCGGCCTCAGGCAAGCGGCCCCGCTGCTGCTCGAAGCGCTCCGCCGCCTCGAATACCGCGGCTATGACAGCGCCGGCGTCGCCACCCTGGTCAACGGCCACATCGAGCGCCGCCGCGCCGAGGGCAAGCTCAACAACCTCGCCGCCTCACTCGACGCGACGCCGCTTTCCGGCGTCACCGGCATCGGCCACACGCGCTGGGCAACCCACGGCGCGCCCACCGCGCCCC
>CAXUIA010000283.1:2546-3622 GCA_964250835.1 uncultured Acetobacteraceae bacterium
GCTTCGCGCCGAGCTAGAGGCCGAAGGCCAGGAGTTCACCACCGAAACCGACACCGAAACCGTCGCCCAGCTCGTCGACCTCAACCTCAAACGCGGCATGAAACCGGTCGACGCCGCCCGCAGCGCCATCGGCCGGCTCGAAGGCACCTACGCGCTCGCCATGATCTTCACCGGCCACCCCGAGCTGATGGTGGGTGCGCAGTCGGGCGCCCCGCTCGCGGTGGGCTTTGGTGACGACGAGATGTTTCTGGGCTCCGACAGCCTCGCGCTCGGCCCGCTGACCCGTCGGCTCGCCTACCTGCGCGACGGCGACTGGACGGTCGTCAGCCGCAACGGCGCCCGCATCTTCGACGTCTCCGGCGCCGAGGTGGAGCGCGAAATCCGCCTGACCGCGATGTCGTCGGCCGGCATCGGCAAGGACGGCTACCGCCACTTCATGGAAAAGGAGCTGCACGAGCACCCGCTGGTGATCGGACAGACCCTCCGGCGCATGATCGACCCCGTCACCCGCGACGTCCTGCTGCCCGAGCTCCCGTTCGACCTCGCCACGATCCCGCGTGCCACCATCACCGCCTGCGGCTCGGCCTTCTACGCCGGCCTCGTCGGCCGCTACTGGCTGGAGGCCGTCGCACGCCTGCCGACCGATGCCGATGTCGCGAGCGAGTTCCGCTACCGCGCCCCGCCGCTGCCCGAGGGCGGGCTCGGCATCCTGATCAGCCAATCGGGTGAAACCGCCGACACGCTCGCCGCACTGCGCGGCTTGCGCACCGCCCGCCAATCGGTGCTGTCGGTCCTGAACGTTCCCGAAAGCACGATGGCGCGCGAAAGCGACGCCGTGCTCGAAACCGTCGCCGGTCCTGAAATGGCGGTCGCGAGCACCAAGGCCTTCACCGCACAACTGGCGACGCTTGCCTGTCTCGCCATCGGAACCGCACGTCGGCGTGGTGCCATCAGCCAAGAGGAAGCCCACCGCCTCGCCGCCGCTCTGCTCGAACTGCCCGGACGCGCCTCCGAAGTGCTCGCACGCGCCAACGAGCACGACGACGTCGTCAACATGATCGCCGAAGCGCGAGACG
>CAXUIA010000284.1:0-3601 GCA_964250835.1 uncultured Acetobacteraceae bacterium
CGCTGGCGGCGCGTCATTTCTCGCGCTTCGGGCTGCGGCGAACGTTGTTGATCGGAGCGGCGGTTTTGCCGGCGGGAGCGCTGGTGTTTCCCCTGTTGCGTGAAGGCATGTCGCCGATCGTGGCGGCGTCGGGCTCCATGGTGATGGGGTTCGGGATGGGGTTTCTGAGCAGTGCGGCGATCGTGATCATCCAGGAGAGTGTTGCCTGGTCGGAGCGTGGCGCGGCGACCGCTTCGAACATCTTTTCACGCAATCTGGGCAGCACGCTTGGCGCGACGGTGCTTGGCGGCGTGCTCAATGTTGGGCTGTCGCACGATCCGCGCGCGTTTGCGGCGGTGCAACGGCTGCTTGGCGGGACGGGGTTGGTGGGCGACGGGGCGGTGCGGTCGGCGCTCGCTCAGTCGCTGCATTTGGCGTTCTGCGTGATGTTTGCGGCGACCGTGCTGACGCTGGCGCTGGCGTTGCTGGTGCCGACGGTGGCGATCGGGGCGGCCAAGCGGGTGGCGTGAGATGAACGAGTTTGAGATCGTTGATCCGAAGTTTGAACGGTATGTCTTGGGCAATGCTGCGCTTGAGGAGATTGCGGGCGGCTTCCGGTGGATCGAGGGTCCGGTGTGGATGGGAGACTGGAATTGTCTGCTGTTCCAGGATCTGCCGCGAGACCGCACGATGCGATGGTCGGAGGCGGAGGGTCTGTCGGTGTACCGATCGCCCTCGCGTTACGCGAACGGGCAGACGCGGGACCGGGAGGGACGGTTGCTGGCGTGCTCGCATCAAGGACGGTGCATCTATCGAACGGAGCATGATGGGCGGGTGACCACGCTGGTGGACCGGTTCGAAGGCAAGCGCCTCAATTCACCCAACGACATCGTCGTGAAATCGGACGGAACGGTGTGGTTCACCGATCCGGTGTATGGGATCGCAAACGATTACGAGGGGGGGCGGCAGGCCTCGGAGCAACGGCCTCGGGTTTACCGCTTTGATCCGGCATCGGGTGTGCTGGAGGCGGTGTCGGAGGATTTCGACGGGCCGAACGGGCTCGCGTTCTCACCCGACGAGAGCCGATTGTATGTGGCCGAGACGGGTGATCAGAGTGGGCCGAACCCGAAGCAATTCATTCGGGTGTTTGACGTGTCAGCGGGCGAACGGCTGGGTGGAGGCGACATTTTTCACAAGGTCGAGCCTGGCTATGCGGACGGATTTCGTGTCGATGAGGATGGCAATCTCTGGAGTTCGGCGGCGGACGGAGTGCACTGCATCGATCCGGGCGGCCGTCTGCTTGGCAAGGTGCTGATCCCGTATCCGGTGTCGAACGTCACCTTCGGGGGACTGTTCAAGAACCGGCTGTTTATCGGGGGATCGCATACTCTGTTCGCCATCTTCCTCAACCGGCGTGGAATGCAAAGCCCGTGACAGCGCGCCGGTTGTCGTTGGTGTCGCTGACCGTCGGTGATTTGGATCGGGCGGTCTTGTTTTACGTGCGGGCGCTGGGGTTTTCGGTCGAGGCTGAGCTGGTGCGCGAGGGGGAGGGTTTCGCGCGGCAGATCGGGATCGAGGGGGCTCGGGCAAGAGCGTGCGTGCTGCGGCTGGGGCGCGAGCTCGTGGAGCTGGTGGCGTTTGATCGGGCCGGTGCGGCGTATCCGGCCGACAGCAAGATCTATGGTTTCAGCATTTCGCGATCGTGGTGTCGGACATGGACGTGGCTTACCGGCGGCTCGTCGAGGCGGGCGGATCGGAGGCGATCAGCGTCGGTGGGCCGCAGAAACTGCCGGTGGGTGTAACGGCCTACAAGTTTCGTGATCCGGACGGGCATCCGCTGGAGCTGCTCGCGTTTCCACCGGATCAGGCGGCGGCGCGTTGGCGTGGGCAGGATCTGTTCCTTGGAGTGGATCACTCCGCGATTGCGGTCGCGGACACCGGTGTGAGCGAAGCGTTCTATGCCGGGGTGCTTGGGCTGCGCGTGGGGAGCCGGTCGCTGAACAGGGGCGTCGAGCAGGAACGGCTGGACGCAACGTTCAACGCGGTGGTGGAGGTGACCGGGCTCGAAGTCGGCGACGGATCGGGACCGCACGTGGAGCTGCTGTGTTACCGCGTGCCGTCGACCGGACGGCGGATTGCGCGGACGGCGAGCTGCAGCGACGTTTCGGCGACACGACTGGTCATCGAGGTCGATGATCTCGAAGCATTGGCCGGTCAAGTCGTGGAGGGCCGGATGCGGATGATCTCACCGGGTGTGGTGGATGGCGCGTTGTTGTTGCGTGATCCGGACGGGCACGTGCTGGTGTTTCGGGCGGCAACCGTAGGTTAGACGTCGTCGAGCGATGACACGGAGAGATGTGTCAGGGCGAAGTCGTGGGCTTCGCACATGAGCTGACCGACGCGCAAGCGATGGCAAGTGCAGACGTCGGCTTCGTAGCAGAGCAGGACGCTTGTCGAGGAAGATGCCAGGATTGCCGCCTGCTGGAGTGCGTCGTGCGCTTCGGGCGTTTGCAGGCTGGTCTCGACGATTTGCCAGAAGGCGGGCCACTGGTGCCGGCGGTTCGCTTCGCGCCCCTCGGGCGGTGTTCCGAGCGGCTTGAGGTGAGTGTAGGCGATGCCGTCGTCGGACAGCGCGTTTGAGAGCGGCGTTTTGCTGAAGCCGGGGCGTCGCGAAAGCGGAAGCGCGCGGACGTCGATGACGCGCCGGATGTCAGCGCGGCCGAGCGTGTCGAGGAAAGCTGGGAGGGAGGCGTGTTCGTAGCCGATGGTGTGAAGCGGTGTGGCCGGCACCTGGCGGGTCAGGTGCTGGCGGCGTCGAGAGACTTGATCGCGTCATCGTCCAGCGTGAGCTCGGCCGCGCGTGCCAGTGTCGCGACCTGTTCTGGCGTCGTGGCGCTGGCAATCGGGGCGGTGATCCCGGGACGGGCGGCAAGCCAGGCGATGGCGACCTCGGCAGAAGTGGCGCTCAGGCGGGCTGCGACGCCGTCGAGCGCCGCCAGGACCTTATCGCCCCGTGCATCGAGGTATTTGCGGACGCCGGCGCCACGCGGGCTTTTGGCGAGGTCGGCTTCGTTGCGGTATTTTCCGGTCAGGAAGCCGGCGGCGAGGGCGAAGTAGGGAATGACGCCGATGTTTTCGTCGCGGCAGATCGGATGGAGGTCGCGCTCGTATGCGCGCTCCAGAAGGTTGTAGTGGGGCTGGAGAGATTCGAAGCGCGGCAGTTCCAGACGCTTGCTGGCGCGCAATGCTTCGGCGAGACGGGCGGCGGTGTAGTTCGACGCACCGATCGCGCGCACCTTGCCCTGCTCGATGAGACGGGCGAAGACGCCGAGCGTGTCTTCGAGTGGTGTGCCGGGGTCGTCGCGATGTGCCTGATAGAGGTCGATGTGATCGGTGCGCAGCCGACGCAGCGAGGCATCGACTTCCTCGGCGATCCAATCGGGGGACAAGCCTTCGCGGCCCGAGCCCATCTTCATGCCGACCTTGGTTGCGATGACGACGCGCGCGCGCACGCCACGCTCGGCCATCCAGTCGCCGATGACGGTCTCGGATTCGCCGCCCCGATGCCCGGGCGCCCAGGCTGAGTAGACGTCGGCGGTGTCGATCGCATTCAGGCCCGCGT
>CAXUIA010000285.1:0-3582 GCA_964250835.1 uncultured Acetobacteraceae bacterium
CGACGAGCCCGAACAACCCGGCGATCAGCGACAACACGACATGCAGCGCCTCCGTCACATCCCCCTCCTCTCCGGCAAGCCAGGTCGGCTCACGGCCGTGGCTGTGACATCATGCGCGTCCGAGCGCTCGCTCCAGCGGGATCCATGAGCAAAGCCCCGGAGCTGCACCATCACCTTCAATGGCCAGCGGACCTGATGGCTCGCGCGGCGAACAGCCGCACGCCGTCAGGACCTGCGGCCACCGGCACATAGCCGGAGCGTGTGAGCTCGCGCAGAAGCGGATCGCGTGTGAGTGCCGCGATCGGGTCGTCGCCTGAAAAGACGTCGCCACTCTCCTCGAAAACACCGAACGCTTGCTGGCGAGCAAGTCCGGCGAAGCGCGCGATCGAACCGCCCGTGAGCACGCTCTGGTCGAGGTTGAACAGGTCGACCGCGAACGGCTTGCCGGCCCAGAAGCACAGCGACAGACTTTCGCAGCCAACCATCCCGGGCGACGCCGCGATCTGGGCGATAATCGGCTGCCAGGCGCGGGCGCGCTGCTCGCGGTCGGCGATGTCGTGCCAGGGTCGGTGCCAGAGCCACGGCATCCCGGCGATCACGGGCAGGGCGGCGAGCAGCGCGATCGCGGCCGGGCCGATCGTCGACCCCGACGCGCGCGGCAAGCGCGACACCGCGAGGCCGCTCACCAGGCAGAGCGCGATCAGCGTTTCGAAATGCGCGTTGTAATAGACGCCTTCGCCGAGACGTTGCGGAATGCCGATCACCAGCGCAATTGCGGCGAACAGCACGGCAAAGCGCATCGGCCGGTCGTCGGCGCCGCGCCGCAGGCCGCTGGCGACAGCGATCAGCATCATCGGCAGCAGCGGCGCCAAGCGTTCCATGGCCTTGGTGATCCGTCCAAGCCGGAAGATCCTGTGATAGGCCAGGATGTCGGTGGCGGCGTTCGGATGCAGCAGCATGGTCGTCGCTGCCCCCAATACCACCGCGCTTGAGCCAGCGGCGAGCCAAGCACCGGCGGCCGCGCCATCGGCCACCATGAGCCAGACCGTCACCGTCAACGGCAGTGCCAGCAGGTTGTGCTTGACGAAACCGCCAATCACCATGAGCACGGCCGCCGCCGCTGCTCGCCAAGCCCGCGCGGGCTTGGCGGGACTGCCGCCCAGGAGAACGGCCAGCCCGCCGAGCATGAACGCATGCGCCAGCCATTGCGGGTCATCCATGGCGGCGTAGTCGCGATAAAACGTGCTCGCATAGAGCAACAGGAGAACGGCGGCCGTCAGGCTTCCGCGCCGGTCACCGCCCAGCAGCGTCACACAACGTCCGAGCAGGCCCGCGCAGACCAGGAGCGAAGCCAGCGCCACGGTCCGGCCCGCAGCTATGAGGTCGCCGACCCCATGGTTGCCGACAATGCCGACGAGGTAAAAGGACAGTGGCGGATAGTTGTTGAACACCAGGCTGCCAGCGGGCGGGTAAAGCGGCCCCATCCGCGGATGCACCGCACGCAGATCGAAATAGGCGTTCCAGCCCTCGTTGTAGCTCAGCGGTATGTGGAGCGGGATCGTCAGCAGCGGCCCAAGAAGCAGAAAGGCGATCAGCAACCAGGCCAGCACCAGCAGCGCGTCAAACGTCGTGTTGAGCCGGGGCAGAAAGCGTCTCCAATCAACCGCAGGCAACAGGCGCGTGATCCCCACCCCCGGACCGCCGGACGGGTTACAGGGTCGCACAAAACTTCGCCGCCGGTGAAGACGCACGTATTTCATTCCGGGAAGCCAAGGATTTCGGAATGCAGCGCGTCGTCATTGCCGTCCTGGCACTTTGTCTCGGCGCTGTGCGGGCCTACGCGCAAGGGGTCGCGGCAACATATGGCGCCTACAACGCTTCCGCACTGACGCTCAGCCCAGGCACTTTCGCCCCGATCCAGCTCGACCAGGGCGGCAACGTGAAAATTGATTGCATCATCGGCTGTGTGGGCGGCGGCGGCACTGTCAACCAGGGCACGCCTGCCAGCGCCCTAAACGCCTGGCCCACCGCGCCTATTCAGTCCGGCGCCCCGATCTCCGCCTCCAATCCGCTCTACGTCCAGGACCCGTTCGACGGCGCACCCATCACTGCCGCGTCGATGCCAACCGGCGGCGCCGGCATCATCGGCTGGCTTTCTGCGATGTATAAGCTCGAGACCGGCACCCTGACCGTCGGCGGCTCCGTCACGGTGTCCAACAATGTGGCCGTCACCGACAGCACCGTCGCGAACGCGCTCGCCAATCCCCTCAAGGTCGTGGCCTACGGCACGACCGGCGCCCCCACCGTCACGACCGGCTCGCTGACGTCGAGTGCCGCCGTGCTCAGCGCCGAGCCCGCCAACGTCAATCGTCTGCATCTCGTCGTACTCAACCTCGCGGCGACCGCCGGCGCCAGCCTCTACTGCACCGACGACAACTCCACGCCCACGCCCACCAGCGCCTCGTTCATCGTCTATGCGCAAGGCTTCTACGAGCGCGACACGCCGGCCTGGGTCCCGTCAGCCGCCATCAACTGCACGCCGGCCTCCGGAACGGTCGCCTATCGCGCGGAGAGCTATCCGTGAACCGCCTCGCATCCCTGGTTCTCGTCGTTCTCGCCACACCCGCCCTCGCCGGTTCCTTCTCTCCGCCGGCGGCGCTGCCGACCCCAGTGTCCGTCGGCGCCGCTCCGCGCTGGGTGCCCGTGTGCGGCCGCGGCCGCCCGATCGGCTCGGGCAGCTATGACAGCGTCAACACCTACATCTTCGACGTGACCGCCTGCTTCACGCCCGCTGTTGGCGGCGTCCGCGCACTCAAGCTGTCATACATGGGAGACGACATCTCCAACGTCGGCATCGTCGACCGCGTCGTCACCTTCACCGGCACGGCCGCCGTCAGCACCCCGTCGGTCCAGTTCTCCGTCGTCGTCAATGCGCCCGTGGCTTCCGGCGCCTCCCTCATCCCTGTCCAGATCGCCATGGCGAGCCCCGGCAACGCCCTTTCCGTAGGCATGGGCGTCGCCGCAACCGGCATTCCCGCCAACAGCTGGATCGCGTCGGTCGTCCCGACTTACGTGTCGAGCAATCTGACCGGCTACGCCTTCACCTTCGCCAATCTCGCCGGCACCACCACCACCACGGCCGCCCTCACCGCCGGCCAGGTGATCACCGTCACCGGCCGCAACTACGGTGCGACCTTCGGCTCAGCGCGCACCGCGACTATCCCGCCCTCCGATCACTTCGTTGATTCTGACCCGATCGGCATCTCGCTCCCGCCGCTAAGCGAGTATTTCGTCCGCGGATCCTTCCAAGCGAGCGCCGCCGGCTTCCTGGTCGGCGACTACCCGTCGCCTTCCGCCGGATCGACGCGTCTTTCCGGCGAGAGCAGCCAGCGCACCGCCACTGCCATGCCCGACCACACGCTAGACCAGGCTGTTCCCGGCAACTCCGGCGGCGGCTACTTCGCGCCTTGGACCGTGCTCGGCCAGGTCAGCGTCCCCACGCCGTCGATCCTGATTGTGGGCGACTCGATCGCCGCAGGCACCGGTGACGCTGCCGACGCTTGGGGCCGCATGGGCTACATC
>CAXUIA010000286.1:0-3163 GCA_964250835.1 uncultured Acetobacteraceae bacterium
CACCGCTACGCGCCGGGCCGCTGGTGCCTGTCGCTCGATGCGTGCGAGTTCCTGATCTTCTCGCGCTGCGAGACCCGGGCGCTGGCGAGCCTGACGGACTTCCTGGGGACCGAGCACCGCAATCATGCCTACGGGCTGGTCATCGAGATGTACGGTGACGGGCCAGGCCTCGGGGCGGCCCTCGCCGCTGGGCTCAGCCCGTTCGAGGCGGCGCCGTTCTTCGACTCCGTCGGGTTCCTGGCCGGCGAGGCGGCCGCCGACGGCTCGGTGCCGACGCTGGGCGGGACCCGGCGGCGAACCACATTCCGGGCGATGCCGGGCAAGGCGCCGCGGCTCGACCGGATCCCGCTGGTGCGCTGGCGCCGGTGGTTCAACTATGTAGAGGGAACCAGCGTTCTGCGGCCGAAGCGGCTCAACACGCCGCACGCGCCCTGGCACAGCAGCCCGACGGTGTGCCTGCTGCGGTTCTCGCCCGATGACGAGCCCACGGAGCCGCTGATGACGGAGGCAAGCCGGCGCTACCGAGCGAGCGACGATCTGGTCGATTGCGGACTGCTCAATCCGGGCCAGTGGTTCTGAGCGATGCGGCCGCGTCTGATGGCGCTGGCACTGCTCGTGGCGGCCGCTGAGCCGATGGCGGCCTCCGCGCAAGTTCGCGCGATCGCACCAGGCGGGCCGCCGGTCGCGATCTCGCCCGGTCTGTTCGGGGTCAACTATGTCTGGCACCTGGTGCCGGGGACGGTGTTCCCGGCATTCGCCGCCACGCTGCGCACGCTGGGCGCGACCCTGGTGCGTTACCCCGGCGGCTGGGCGGCCGAACGTTACGACTGGACCCGCAACGCGCCGCTCGACGGCGACCCGCCGGAGGCAGGACCGGGCGTGGCGCCGGACACTCTGCTGGCGACGTTCGCGGCGGCGAGCTTTGTCACGCCGAGCCGCGCCGCGATCCGCGATCCGCGCATGGCGGACAACATCGCGTCGCTCTCGGCCGATCTCGCAGAACGGTTCGGGACGCGCGTGCGGCTGTGGGAGATCGGCAACGAGTGGTGGCTGCAGCGCGGGGCCAAGCATGATCCGGCGATGCGGGCGCGCAATCTCGCGGCCTACGCGGCCCTGGTGGCGCGCGTCGCGCCGGCCATCAAGCGCGTCCAACCGGACGCCGTGGTGTTCGCGACCGGCGAGTGGACCCACCCCGAAGATTTCGCGACCCTGCGCCAAGACGTGGGGCCGGCCTGGTCAGCCGTCGACGGACTGTCGATCCATCCCTATTGCGGAACACTCGATCCGCAAAGCCTGTGCGAAGTTCTGCCCGCGCGAGCGGCGGAGATCCGTGCCGCCGGCGGAAAGAGCCGGCTTTACGCGTCCGAGTGGTCGCTCGGCGCCCGGGTGACGCAGGATGACTGGGGCATACGCAACGCCAACCGCACGGTCGCGGCCTTTCTCGCCCTGATCACGGCGCACGTGGAGGAGGCCGCCTACTGGCCGCCGATGCGCGGCGCGCCGCCGATCGCGCTGATGCTGGACAACGGACGGGCAACCGCGACCGGCATGCTGTTCGGCTGGATGGCGCACGCCATGCGGGGCGAACTGATCCCAGCGGGCGGCCTGGCGGCGGTGGCGCGCGCGCGCGGGCGCGTGTCGATGATCATTCCCTCGGTGACCTCCGGCCCAGTGGACTTCGCGATCGCACTCCCCGCCTGGGGCGTCAGGCACGTGGTCGAGGCCGAAGTGATGGCCTCCGCCGACCCCGACGATCCAGCCGGTGGACGAGACGCGACGCTGACGCGGTTGCCCGTCTCGGTCGCGGGCGGAACCATCCGCTTCCGTCTCAACCCGGGCGGCGCCGGCCGCAGCGCAGGATGGGAGATCGCCCGGATCGTGCTGCAGTAAGGCCAGGGCCAAGCCCCACACCCTACGAGCGGGCGAAACGCCGTTCCGAACCTCCGCTCTCAGGGCCGCACGTAGCAGATCCGGCCGATCGGCGCGTCGTCGGGTAGCGGGTCGGCCTTGCGCAGGCGGTGAAACAAATCGGTAAAGCTTGTCGCAAGCAGAAACGTGTTGGCCCAGCCAGGGCGACCCAGCGCGTCGTCTGGGCCTGGATCGCCCTCGTGAAACCAAGCAAAAACGCGCCCGTTTCCGGCTTCGGAAACGTCGATGCAAATCTGATTGCCCATGCCATCTTCGCCAATCGGCACCAGACCCGGCGGCATCCTGTTCTCGAACCAGTCCCAGGCGCGGAAAAGATTCCACAGGTTAGACTGCAAGCCATACAGCCTCGTCAAAAGCGGTTTGTCGTCCATAAAGGTAAATTGGCCAGGCGCCCGAGGCGGCGCCTTCTCAATAGCGTCGATGATGGTGTCGCGAACCAACCCAACGGAACGCCCAACCAGAACCAGCGTCTCGGCATAGTCAGCCGGCAATCTCCCGGGAATGAGGTTGTTGAAGGCGTCAAGACGCTCAGCCGGGTCGTCTACCTCATCGCCGAATTGGCCTCGTATCCATGGCTGGAGGAGTTGAAAGGCCGGGGTCATGGCTGCAAACCAAGGCCGCCCTGGTATCGAATGTCAGCTGCCCCGCCGATGTGCGCGACTTTGGCATTTAGCAACGATGGGATGAGTTGGATGCAGGCGTCAGTTGCGTGATGCGCCGTGAGGTCATGCTGGTCCATGTAGATTTCACCCGAACCTGCCGCCCGGACGTCGGGATTTTCGCTGGCATCCGGTGCTTTGATTGTAGCGTTCCAATCAGCCGTCCGATTGCCCGTCAACTCCCCAGGCTGAAAGTTCACCGCCAGCTTCGACCACGGCGTGAAGTCCGGCCGGCCGTCGTTGAACCGGATCGGCTCGCCCTTCGTGACCGCCTGAACGGCGGGATCGCTCGACAGCCAGCCGCTCTCGCCGTCTCGCAAAATCTGACTGTGACGAGCTCGTGGCGCCGCAATCTGGTGCAGACCTAACCTCTATGTTAGGGCCGCACGTAGCAGATCCGGCCGACCGGGGCGTCGTCGGGTAGCGGGTCGGCCTTGCGCAGGCGGAGAAGCAGATCGGTAAAGCTCGTCGCGATCAGAAACGTGTTGGCCCAACCTGGACGGCCCTGCGCATCATTTGGACCCGGGTCGCCCTCGTGAAACCAACTGAAGATCCGACCATGCCCAGTTTCGGAC
>CAXUIA010000286.1:3173-3562 GCA_964250835.1 uncultured Acetobacteraceae bacterium
ACCAATCCTGGCGGCATTCTGTGCTGATAGATCTCCCAGGCCCGAAACACGTTGGCTAGGTTCGTTTGCAGCCCGTAGAGCCGATCAATCGGCGGTTGATCGTCCATGTAGGTGAACTGACCGGGTTCGCGCGGCGGTGCCTTGCCTACAGCATCGACAATGGCGTGATCGACAAGCGAGACAGCCTGACGGTTTACCAGGAGCGTGTCCGCGTAGTCAGACGGCAACTCACCGGGCAGTAGAGCTTGGAACGCTGCAAGGCGCTCTGAAGGATTGTCCACCTCATGGCCGTATAACCGTCTAATCCACGGCCGGAGAAGGTCGGTGGCCTCGCTCATGGCTGGACACCACGGCTGTTATGGTAGCGAATGTCCGCGGCTCCACCCACG
>CAXUIA010000287.1:0-3558 GCA_964250835.1 uncultured Acetobacteraceae bacterium
GTCGCGGTCTATGACGAGGCCTTCGACGTGGGGGAACAGCGGCGAGTGGGGCGCGTCGTAGTCGGCGCTATAGACGCGACCCGGCACGATGATCCGGATTGGCGGTTCGGTCTCCAACATGGTGCGGATCTGCACCGGGCTGGTGTGGGTGCGCAGCACGCGCGGAGGTTCGCCCTCGGCTGCGGGCGGCAGATAGAAGGTGTCGTGGTCGGCCCGGGCCGGATGGTGGCTCGGGATGTTGAGCGCCCCGAAATTGTGCCAGTCGGTTTCGATGTCCGGCCCTTCAGCGACGGTGAAGCCCATGGCCCCGAAGATGGCCACGATCTGCTCGGTGGTGCGGCTGACGGGATGGATCAGGCCCTGCGGCTCGGGCGCAGGCGGGACGGTGACGTCGACGGTTTCGGCAGTGAGACGGGCCGCGAGGGCTTGGGCTTCGAGCTGAGCGCGTCTGGTGTCGATGGCGGCGGTGAGATGATCGCGGAGCGCGTTGAGAGCGGCGCCACGGGTTCTTCGCTCCTCGGGGGAGAGGCGGCCGAGTTCCTTGAGGAGAGCGGTGAGCTTGCCCTGCTTGCCGAGGACGGCCACGCGCACGGCGTCGAGCTCCCTCAAGTCGCTTGCAAGTGAGAGCGCGTGCTCCGTCTCGCCTGATAGCTGAGGAATTGTGTCCAGAGGCGTCACGTCCAGGACGTGCATTGCTTAAAGCCTTTGGCGGGGTCCAGGAGCGTCACGCCGAGGGCGTGCTTCGCACGACGCCCCCGGACCTTAAACCAGAGCGGCCTGAGCTTTCTTCACGATCTCGCCGAACGTCGCGGCGTCGTCGTAGGCGATGGCTGCGAGCACCTTGCGGTCGATCTCGACACCCGCCCTGTTCAGCCCGTCGATGAATCGGCTGTAGGTAAGCCCGTGCTCACGCACCGCCGCGTTGATCCGCTGGATCCAGAGGCCGCGGAAGTCGCGCTTCTTGTTGCGGCGATCCCGATAGGCATATTGAAGCGACTTCTCCAGCCGCTCGAGCGCGATCCGGTAGTTGGTCGACGAACGTCCAACAAAGCCTTTCGACTGAGCCAGGACCTTTTTGTGACGTGCGTGGGTGGTGACACCCCGCTTGACGCGTGCCATTGCGCTTGCTCCTCAGCCGAGACCGTAGGGCGCCCACTGCTTAACAGTGCGTGCGTCCATATCGGTGAGTGTCTGCGGGCCACGGTTGGTCCGCTTCATTTTCTGCGGGCGGTTGATCAGGCCATGGCGCTTCATGCCGGGGCCGGACAGGACCTTTCCGCTGGCGGTGATCTTGAAGCGTTTCTTGACCGACGACTTGGTCTTGAGCTTGGGCATTTCGGGCTCCTGGTTGAAGCGCGCGAGCGCGCTGTCGCGGCCGGGTATGCCCACACAGGCCCGGGCGCGCGATGAAGGGCGGGTCTATAGCGGCGGCAGCGCCGCCGTTCAAGCCGTACGCGCGGCCCAGTCGAGGACTTCGCGCTGCGCGTCGGCCAGCACGGTCGCGGGCGGGCGCCCGGCGCAGGCCTCCGCGCCGCGCAACTCCGCAACGAGTTTGAGGAAGCTGCGGAGCGCGGTCGGGCCGAGCTTGCCGGTGCCGACATTGGCGAGGTCGACGACCATGGACGAGACCAGCGGTCCGCCGGCGGAGGCCACCGCACGGGTGAGATCGTCGACATGGTGCGTGATGCCGAGACGGACGGCGTTGTCCCACACGACGCCGGAGGCGGCGGCCACGTCGCGGGTCGAGACGAAACGGCCCGCGGCGGCGGCCTTCCTGATCAGCGACAACGTCTTGTCGGCGTTGAGGCCGTTCAGGCCGCGCTGGTCGATGGTCGCCACAAGGCTTTGATAGTCGGCCGTTTCGGTCTTATTCAGACGCTCATAGTTCGCCAGCATCTGCTTGAGCTCAGGAAGTGATTTCTTCTCGAGATCCATGGGGTGCGCCTCCTGATGATTGCGGCCTCTCCACTGGGAAGGCGTGACATCATATAAGGTCCTCATGCAGGCTGATTTCATCAAGATGCACGGTGCCGGGAACGACTTTGTCGTGCTCGACGAGCGCGTGAGGCCGCTGGATCTCAGTGCGGCGCAAATCAGGCAGATCGCCGACCGGCGCCGTGGCGTCGGCGGCGACGGTGTGGTGCGGCTCCGGCCGGCAACTGCGCAGGGTGCGGACGTGCTGATGGTGATCCATAACGCCGACGGTTCGGTGTCCGGGACATGCGGGAATGCGACGCGCTGCGTGGCATCCCTGGTGGCTGGCGAACGCGATGAGGTCGTCGTCGAAACTCTGGCGGGCCTGTTGCCGGCACGGCTGCTGCAGAACGGCGAGGTGGCGGTCGACATGGGCGTGCCGCGGCTCGAGCCAGTATCGATCGGGGCGCACGCGGGTGCCGACACCCTTCATCTGCCGATCGAGGGCGATCCGGCCGGCTGCTCGATGGGCAATCCGCACGCGACGTTCTTTGTGAGCGATTTCAGCATGCTCCAGCGGGGAGCGGCGCTGCGGACCAACCCGCTGTTCGCCGGGGGCGCCAATATCGGGTTCGCGATCATCGAGGCACGCGACCGGATCAGCCTGCGCGTCTGGGAGCGCGGGGCAGGGCTCACGCTGGCCTGCGGATCGGGCGCGTGCGCGGCGGTGGTCAACGCGCATCGCCGCGGACTGTCCGAACGGCGGGTGGCGGTCGCGATGGAAGGCGGCACGCTCGGCATCGAGTGGCGCGAGGCGGACGGCCACGTGCTGATGACCGGGCCGGCGGCAACAAGCTTCACGGGGTCGCTCACGCTGTGAGCGGTCCGGAAATCCTGACCTTTGGCTGCCGCCTGAACGCATTCGAGAGCGAGGTCATACGCGGGCATACCTCGGGTCAGGATGGGCTGGTGGTGATCAACACCTGCGCGGTGACGGCGGAGGCGGAGCGCCAGGCGCGGCAGGCGATCCGCCGGGTCAGGCGCGAGCGTCCGGCGGCAAGGATCGTGGTGACTGGGTGCGCGGCACAGATCGAGCCGGACGCGTGGGCGTCGGTGCCGGGTGTCGCACGCGTGCTCGGCAACAACGAAAAGCTGCGGGCCGAGAGCTGGATGGAGGGAGCGGGCTCGGCGGTCGCGGACATCGCCAAGGGTGCAGCGGAGCCCGCGCTGGTCACCGAGTTCGTCGGCCGGACGCGCGCTTTCGTGCAAGTGCAGGCCGGCTGCGATCATCGCTGCACCTTTTGCATCATCCCGTTCGGCCGCGGCCCGAGTCGGTCGGTTCCGGCGGGGCGCGTGGTCGAGCAGGTGCGCCTGCTGGTGGAGGGCGGCTGCCGCGAGGTGGTGCTGACGGGGGTCGACATCACGAGCTACGGTCCAGATCTGCCGGGCCGGCCGACGCTGGGCGCGCTCGCGCGACGCGTGCTGCGGCTGGTTCCGGCGCTGCCGCGGCTGCGGCTGTCGTCGGTCGATCCGATGGAGATCGACGACGATCTTTGGGCGCTGTTTGCCGACGAGGAACGCCTGATGCCGCATCTGCACCTGTCATTGCAGGCGGGGTCTGACCTGATCCTCAAGCGCATGAAG
>CAXUIA010000288.1:0-3557 GCA_964250835.1 uncultured Acetobacteraceae bacterium
GGGCTCGCCTGCGCGCGTGCGCTGGGCGAGGCGGGGGCGACGGTTGTGATCGGCGAGATCGATGCCGGCCGTGCGGCGTCGGCGGCGGAGGGTTTGCGGGCGCTCGGGATCACGGCGCATGGCGAGACGCTGGACGTGACGCGCTCGGTGGATGTGGCCGCGCTCGCGGCGCGGGTCCGCGACGCGCATGGGCCGGCGCAGATCCTGGTCAACAACGCGGGCATCGTGATCAGCGAAACGGACGCCACCGACACGACGGACGCGATGTGGCGCAAGCACATGGACGTCAACCTGGACGGGCTGTTCTATTGCTGCCGGGAGTTCGGGCGGCTGATGCTGGACGCCGGACGCGGGGCGATCGTCAATATGGGCTCGATGTCGGGCCTGATCGTGAACAAGCCGCAGGGGCAGTGCGCGTACAATGCCTCGAAGGCGGGCGTTCACCACCTGACGAAATCGTTGGCGGCCGAGTGGGGCGCCCGGGGTGTGCGGGTCAATGCGGTGGCACCCACTTACATCGCCACGCCGCTGACGTTGTTCGGCAAGGAAAAGCCGGAAATGTTCCAGATGTGGCACGACATGACGCCGATGGGGCGGCTGGGCGAACCCGAGGAGATCGCGTCCGTAGTGCTGTTTCTGGCGTCGGACGCCGCGAGTTTGATGACGGGGAGCATTGTGTCGGCGGATGGGGGGTACACCTGCTGGTGAGGGCAGGGGCGTCGTGCGCAGCATGCCTGTGGCGTGATGCCCCTGGACCCCGCTGGGGGCAGCGCCCCCAGGCCCGCGGGAGGTCTTCTTGATCCCAGTAACCAGAGGTCTTGCGCCGTCGTCCGGGGACACCGCACGCTTCCTGGAGACCATCCAAGACTCGGGGTTTGCCGGAGAGGTTAGCGTTGATGCGGCGAACCGGACGGTGTTTGCCACCGACAACTCGGTCTATCAGTCGCCGCCCGACGCGATCCTGTTTCCGCGGAGCCAGGCCGACCTCGCGCTGATTGCGCGCACGCTGTGGAGCGGGCAGTACGAGCGGGTCTGCCTGCGTCCGCGCGGCGGCGGCACGTCGACATCGGCCGCATCGTTGGGTCCGGGCGTATGCGTCGATCTGTCGCGTTTCATGAACCGGATCCTCGAGATCAACGTCGCGGAAGGATGGGCGCGCGTCGAGGCGGGCGTGGTGAAGGACCAGCTCAACGACGCGCTGGCGCCGCACGGGCTGTTCTTCGCGCCGGAATGTTCGACCTCCAATCGGGCGACGCTCGGCGGCATGATCGCGACCGATGCGTGCGGCCAAGGGTCGGTGCTGTACGGCAAGACGAGCGACCATGTTCTCGAGCTCGACACCGTGTTTGCCGATGGAAGTGCGTGGACGTCAAAGCCGCTTACCGCCGACGAGCTGTCGGCGGTGCAGACGCGCAACGATCTCGTGGGCGAGGCGCACCGTGCTCTCGACCGGGTGCAGCGGGAGAACGCCGCGCTGATCGAGCAGCGTTTTCCAAAGCTGAACCGAAGCTTGACGGGATACGACCTCGCCCACATCCGCGACGCGCATGGTCGTTTCAACTTGAACGCGGTGCTGTGCGGATCGGAGGGAACGCTGGCGTTCGTGGCGGGCGCCAAGCTGCGCGTGCTGCCGATCCCGCGCGCGTCGGTGCTGGTGGCGGTGCGGTATCGCGCGTTCGATGAGGCGCTGCGTGACGCGCAGGCGCTGATGCGGTTCGGCCCGGCGTCGATCGAGACGGTGGACTCGCTGGTGCTCGATCTCGCCCGCGGCGACAATATCTGGCGCGACGTGGCGGCGTATTTCCCCGAGGATCCAAACGATCCATTGCGTGGCACCAACCTCGTGCAGTTCGTGGGCGAGGACCAAGCGGAGGTCCAGGCCGCCGCACGGCGGATGACCCGCACGCTCGATGAGGACGGTGGCCGTCTCGGATACTGCGAGGCGACCGGCGAAGGCATCGACCGGATTTGGGAGATGCGAAAGCGCGCGGTGGGCTTGCTGGGCAAGGTCGCCGGCCGTGCACAGCCGGGCGCGTTCATTGAAGACTCGTGCGTTCCGCCCGAGAAGCTTGCGGACTTCGTGGCCGAGCTGCGCGCGTTGCTTGACCGGAACGGCCTCGCCTACGGCATGTACGGGCATGTGGATGCCGGCGTGCTGCATGTGCGGCCCGCCATCGATCTCAGCGATCCGGACCAGGCGCATTTGATCCGCCATCTGTCGGAGGCGACGCTCGAGTTGTGCGCGAGGTATGGCGGACTGATCTGGGGTGAACACGGCAAGGGCGTGCGTTCGGAGTTCGTGCCCGCGGTGTTTGGGCCGCTTTACCCTTGCCTGGTCGAGGTGAAGGCGGCGTTTGATCCGCACGAAATGTTCAATCCGGGAAAGATTGCGAGCGCGCGAGGGGACTTGCTGAGGGTCGACAGCCTGCCGTTGCGTGGACAGTTCGACCGTGCACTGTCGGATGCGGTGCACTCCGAGTATGACGGCGTGCTGCACTGCAATGGGAACGGGGCGTGCTTTAACTACGACGAGGACGACCCGATGTGCCCCTCGTGGAAGGCGACGCGCGAGCGTCGCCATTCGCCTAAAGGCCGCGCCATGCTAATCAGGGAGTGGCTGCGGCTGCTCGCTGCCGAGGGTGTTGATCCTGTGGTGGAGGCGGGACGGATACGAGGCCGTTCCGTGTTGGGCGGTCTGGTGCGGCAATTGCGATTGTCTGCGCGGCGACGACGCGTGGAGGATTTCTCGCATGAGGTGAAGGACGCGATGGATGGTTGCCTGGCGTGCAATGCTTGCGCCGGGCAATGTCCTGTGAAGGTGAGTATTCCGACATTCCGCGCCAAGTTCTTCGAGCTCTACCATGACCGGTACGCGCGGCCGCCGCGTGATTATCTTGTGGGCGGGCTGGAAAGCCTGATGCCGCTGATCGCGCGGGCGCCGGGATTGTATAATTGGGTGGTGGGTTGTTCGGCTGGGCGAGCTATGGCTTCGCGCTTGGGAATGATCGACCCGCCGCTGCTTAGCGGCGTTGATATTGGCCGGGAACTGGGTCGCCGCGGTGTGGCGTGGGCTCGCCCCGAGCTACTCGCCTCGCTCGGGGGCGAGATGAGGCGGAAAAGCGTCGTCATCGTTCAAGATGCGTTCACCAGCTATTTCGAGACCGATCTGTTGCTCGACGTGGTCGACCTGCTTTCGGCACTCGGGTTCACGCCGTTCGTAGCGCGCTACCGGCCAGGCGGCACGCCGCTTCACGTGTTGGGTTTTCTGGGTGCGTTCGGGCGGGTGGCAGAGCGCACTGCGCGGGACTTGCGGGGGCTGGCGAAGACGGGGGTCGATCTGATCGGGATCGATCCGGCGATGACGCTGCCCTATCGCGGTGCGTATCGCGAGGTGGTTGGCGAGACGGCGCTCAACGTGCAGTTGCTGCAGGAATTTCTGGCCTCCCGGCTCGGTGACTTGCCGGAGCTGGCGTTTTCCGGGACGGCGCGACTCCTGCCGCACTGCACCGAGCGGGCGACGGTCCCAGGTTCGCTTAAAGGCTGGACGGCGGTGTTCC
>CAXUIA010000289.1:0-887 GCA_964250835.1 uncultured Acetobacteraceae bacterium
CGCCATGATCATTCGCGGCGGCATCGAGCCGCACGGCGCCGAGGTGCTGGCGCGGGCCAACGAGCTGGGCCTGCGTGTGCGCGACGTAGAGGCGCGCCGCCCGACGCTGGACGAGTGCGAGACGCTGATGCGCGACGCGGGCGAGGCCGGGCCGGCCGCGCACCCGGCCGCGCTCAGCACGCCGGCAAGCAGAACGGAGGCGGGTGTGGCGGCGCGCGTCATCACCGTGGTCCTTGCGCAGACCCGCCCTGCTGTCTACCTCCACCGGTCGTTCCGGAGTTTGCCCCCATGTTCAAGGGCTCGATCGTCGCCCTGATCACACCGATGCACAACGACGCGTCGGTCGACGAGCGGGCGCTCGCCGAGCTCGTCTCCTGGCAGATCAGCGCGGGCACGACCGCGATCGTCCCGGTGGGCACCACCGGCGAAAGCCCCACGCTGACGCATGAGGAACACCGGCGGGTGATCGACGTCGCTGTCGAGGCCGCCGCCGGCCGCGTTCCGATCGTTGCGGGCGCGGGCTCCAACAGCACCGCCGAGTCGGTTGCCCTCGCCAAGCACGCGAAGGCTGCCGGTGCGGCCGCCTGCCTCGTCGTGACCCCGTACTACAACAGGCCCACTCAGGAGGGCCTCTACCTGCACTTCGAAGCGGTCGCCGCCGTGGGCTTGCCGGTGATCATCTACAACATCCCGAGCCGATCGGTGGTCGACATGAGCGTCGCCACCATGGCGCGTCTCGCGTCCCTGCCCAACATCATCGGCGTCAAGGACAGCACCCAGAACCTCTCCCGCCCGTTGCAGACGCGCCGAGCTTGCGGCGCCGGCTTCATCCAGCTTTCGGGCGAGGACGCGACCGCGGTTTCCTTCCTCGCCGCCCGCGGCGCCCG
>CAXUIA010000289.1:897-1294 GCA_964250835.1 uncultured Acetobacteraceae bacterium
GAAACCAACCCGGCGCCGGTCAAATACGCGCTCCACCTGCTCGGCCGCGCGACGCCGACGTGCCGGCTGCCGATCGCGCCACTCACCGAGCCAAGCCGCGACAGCGTCAGGCGTGCGCTCGCCGATCTGGGCCTGATCGACGGATGAGCCCCGACAAGCGCAAGAGCGGCCTGATCAGCCACGGTATCGCGGCCCAGAACCGAAAGGCGCGCTATAACTACACGATCAAGGAAACGGTTGAGGCCGGTATCGTGCTTAAGGGTCCCGAGGTCAAAAGTCTCCGGCTCGGCCGTGCGACGCTCACCGAGGCCTGGGCCGGCGAGCGCGACGGCGAAATCTGGCTCTTCAACTGCTACATCCCCGAATATCAAGGCGGAGTACTGTCCCGCTTCGAGCC
>CAXUIA010000289.1:1304-3540 GCA_964250835.1 uncultured Acetobacteraceae bacterium
AGCTGCTGCTCCACCACAAGCAGCTCGACAAGGCGCTCGGGGCGGTCGCCCGCAACGGCCAGACGCTCGTTCCGCTCGACATCCACTTCAACGATCGCGGCGTCGCCAAGGTGACGCTCGCCTTTGCCGAAGGCCGCACCAACGTGGACAAGCGCCACGCGATCGCAGACCGCGATTGGCAACGCGACAAAGCCCGCCTGCTGCGCGCCCGCGGTTGACGCCGCGGTAATCAAAGTGCCGCATCATCGGCGCGTCTGGCGAGAGGTGCCCGGTGCGTTGTCTCCTTCTCCTCCTGGTGGCGCTGATGATCGGGACCACGGCCCGGGCCGAGGCGCCGCAGCCGATCCGCGCCGTGACCGTCGCTTCCATCGGCTGGGACGGCCTCGGCGGCAGCTTTTCGGACGCGATGATCCGCGCCATGAGCGCCGACGGCGCCAACACGCTCGTTTTCGCCGTGACCAGCACCGTCAACCCGACCAGTTACGCGATCACGCCCGCACTCGGCGAGCCGAACGCCCGGCTGGCGCACGCGATCGGCGTCGCCCAAGCCGCCGGGCTTCAGGTCGGCCTCAAACTCGAGTTCTTTGCACCGAACGGCAACACGCTCGCCTCCAACCTCTACGCCCCCGCCGACCCGGCAGCCTTTTTCGCCAGCTACAAGGCGAGCGTGCTCGGCTGGGCGCAGTATGCGCGCGCCTATGGCATGTCGCTCTTCGTCATTGGAACCGAAATGGGCGGTTATCTGACCGGCCCTGCGTCGTTCAGGCCGGTCTGGGCCGACATCATCCAAAGTGTCCGCGCGCGCTTCAAGGGAGCCGTCACCTACGCCGCCGGGGCCGGCGCTCTGCCCGCCCGCTACAACGCCAAAACCAAACTCGACTGGAGCTGGGAATATGACGAGGCTGCCCGTGTCTCGTTCTGGTCGCTGCTGGACTATGTGGGCCTTGACGCCTACCCGATCCTCGCCGCTCCATCAGGCAAGCCCAAGTCCGATCTCGTCGCGGCCCTCACCGCCGCGCCCGACACGATCGATCATACGACCGAGACGCTCGACTGGCCCGCGCACTGGGACGCCGAGATCCGCGCCGGCGGCAGGCCAGGCCTGATCACCGAAATGGGCGCGCCCTCGGTGGCCGCAGCCCTCGCCTGTCCCGGCTGCTGGCCGGACTCCAAGGCGGCACCCGACGAGCTGGCCCAATCCCAGATCTATGCCCTTCTCCTCGGGCGCCTGATGAGCGATCCGTCCGTCACCGGCATCATGATCCATGCCAACGACGCCTACCTCGACAAGCATTACGCGACCGGCTTCAGCTTCTACGGCAAGCTCGCCGAGACGGTCGTCCGGGCGATGTGGAAATAGGGAGGGCATCACGACCGGAGGTCGTCAGGGCGTCACCGCTGGAGGCGCCTGTGTCACCGTGTTCCCACGCGCCTCGTTCAGCACGTAGGAAAAGCCCCAGCTGACCGGCACGAACTGCTGCAGATACTGGTTGAAGTACTCGTATCCCTCCGCGATCCCGGTCCTTGGCACGAACACCACGTCGTAGCTCGCCAGACGAACGTCCGCTGACGGATCGACGCCGCCCGCTATCGCCTGATACCGGGTCGCCAGGAAGCGTGGGCGGCCGTCGACCCCGCGGCGCAGGATGAACACGCGATGGCTGTCGCCGGCGAGCTTGATCCCGCCCGCCTGCGCGATGGCCTGGCTCAGGGTCAGTGCGCCGCTGTCAGCCTTGAACTCGCCCGGGTTGGTGACCTGGCCCGCGACGTAGACATGGAGCGGCTGCGCCTGCTTGATGATGACGGACAGGTGCGGCGACTTCAGAAGCGATCCGTAAGCCGTCTCCAGACCGGCCTCCAGTTCCGGAACCGTACGGCCCGCCGCTTGCGCATCGCCGACCACCGCCGTCGAGATGCCCCCGTCGGGGCGCACCGTGACTTCGTCGTCGAGCTCCGGCGACAGCGGCAGCCGGACATCGAGCACATCGCCCACCTGGATGCGATAGGGAGTGAGAGGCGTCATTTGCCCGAGTTCCGGCGCGGACGGCGCCTGCGGCATGCTTCCCGTATTGACAGTGCCGCAGGCGGCGGTCGCCAAGCAGACCGCCACAACAAGCCGTCTGCGCAGGTCAGGCATTCGTGCGTGTCGCTCGATGAAGACGTCCAGGGAGCAGCAGACAGGCCGCCGGGATGTTCAGCCAAGCGCGAGGATCGAACACCGCGCGCAGGCCCACAC
>CAXUIA010000290.1:0-3477 GCA_964250835.1 uncultured Acetobacteraceae bacterium
CGTCGTGTGACCGGCTCCACGTGCTCGGGATCACTGACGCTGACCTGGATTTCCGATACCGACGGCGGGTCGTCGAGCTGAAAGTAGATCTGCGCGGCATGCAGCGGCAGAAATACATAGCTTGCGTCATAATCGTTCACACCGGCCTGAAAAACCGCCACCACTCTGTAGGCGCGCACGCGTGGCACGGTTCCAAAGGCGGTCGCGGCTCCATTGGGCGAGATCAGCGTAATCCGGCTTCCAACCTCGAGACCTGTGCGCTGCGCCAGCGTCATCCCGATCGCGATTGCGTCATCACCCCTGAAGTTGCGGAGGCTGCCTTCTCGAATATTGTCGCTGACCTCATGAAAGCTTTGCAGTCCTGACTGGCTGACACCGCGAACAATCCCTCCAGCTGAATACGGACCGGAGGACAGCAGCACCTGCCCCTCAACGACCGGGGACGCGGACAACACACCCGGAACCTTTACAATCCGTTCTGATATAGTTGCATAATTTCCGATCGTCCCACCGTCTCCGATTACACTCAGGTCGCCGTTGAAACCAAGAATGCGCGACAACAGATCGGATTTGAACCCGTTCATGACGGACATCACGATGATCAGGGTGGCCACTCCGAGCGCGATGCCGACCAGCGAGAATCCTGCGATGACTGAGACGAACCGCTCACCGCGACGCGCGCGCAGATAGCGCCCAGCGACCATGCGTTCAAACCGACCGAACATCGCGTCAGCTTAGCCGAGCAATCGCGTCCTCGACCGTCAACTCCGCACGTTCTCCCGTGCGTCGCCGCTTCAGCTCGACCCGCCCGGCAGCCGCTCCGCGTGGCCCGATCACGGCCTGCCAGGGATGACCCATCAGATCGGCATCGGCGAATTTTACGCCCGCGCGCTCATCCCGGTCGTCCAGCAACGCACGCGTCGGCATCGCCGCATAGATCCGCTCCGTGATCGCGTCGCAGGCGGCATCACCAACCTTCAGATTGAGAACTCCGACGTGAAAGGGCGCCACCGGGTCCGGCCAAATGATGCCGGCCTCGTCATGATTGGCTTCGATAATGGCACCTACCAGTCGCGAGACGCCAATCCCGTAGCTCCCCATCTCCGGATACAAAGGCTCTCCGTCGGCGCCCGTCACCGTCACACCCATCGAATGTGTATACTTGTCTCCGAAATAGAAAATCTGGCCGACTTCAATCCCGCGTCCTTCGCGTCGTCGTTCACTGGGAACGTCAGCCCACGCCAATACATCATGCTTCTCGTCGGTCGCGGCATAGATCGATGTGACTCGATCATAGAAATTTCGAAGGTCATCGTCACGATCGTAACTGTAGTCTGATCCCAGCCAGTCGAGATCTTCAAAAGCCGCGTCGTAGAAAACGCCACTCTCTCCCGTCGGAGCCAGCACTATAAATTCATGGCTCAAGTCGCCGCCAATGGGACCCGTCGCCGCCTTCATCGGGATTGCTTTAACACCGAGACGCTGGAAAGTCCGCATATAGGCCAGCATCATGCGTCGATAGCTCGCGACCGCGCCCGCGTAGTCGACATCAAATGAGTAGCCGTCCTTCATCAGGAACTCGCGTCCGCGCAGCACACCGAACCGTGGGCGCAACTCATCGCGAAACTTCCACTGCACGTGGTAAAGCATTTGGGGCAGGTCGCGGTAGGAGCGCACCACCTGTGAGACGAGGTCGGTAATCATCTCCTCGTTGGTCGGACCATACACCAGCTCGCGTTCGTGACGATCCTTCAAGCGCAGCATCTCGTCTCCGTATCCGTCATACCGGCCCGACCGCCGCCACAGATCCGCAGGCTGTAATGTTGGCATGAGCACCTCCTGAGCGCCGGAGGCCTCCTGCTCCGAACGTATGATCTCGACGATGCGGTGCAGCACCCGGGTCCCTGCAGGCAGCCAGGCGTAAATTCCCGCGGTGACTTGCCTGACCAGCCCGGCTCTCAGCATCAGCCGATGCGAGGCAATCTGCGCCTCAGCCGGGTTCTCCTTCAGCGTCGGCAAGAACGTATGGGACAAACGCATCTGGGATCCTGCTCAAGCCGTCTATGCGCTTCTTGTGGGATTGAGCAGGTGACCGCAAGGGCGGTCGCAGGCATTGTGCGACGCACAAGTAACGATAAATTCTAAATATCGCTCTGGTGCAGTATGAAAGGCGTATGACATCGTGTAAGAGAGACGCTAACTAAAAAAGGCCCGCGCAGCCGCAAGGCGCGCAGGCCAAGTTTAGGGAGGAAACGCCAGTCACACGGCAGGATGAGGACCATTCCTCATCCTGCCGATGATGGTCGCCTGCTCACCGACCCGCCGTCTACAGAAATCTGCACGCAACAGAACAGGTTTTTCGGCCGCAGGACGCAATCTGCACACGCTACGAGCAAAACCGCACGTCCGAAGCACAAGTTCCATGCACCGACAGAACACCATGCCTAAAGCTGAGCACGTCGCTGCTCACGAGCGCGAGGCAAATCAGCCAAAGTGACGTTGTCACCACCGTGGTCAGCAAAATCGTCCGACGCATAAACGGACCGCGTTGCGTGCCGCGCACCCCTGATACCGGATCAGGATCTGCGCTCGGCCGCGCGACGAACGGGAGAACACCGAAGAGCGCCGTCCACCAAATCAGGACAAACAGAACGCTCCCCGTAAACCAGCCCACCTCAGTCAGACCCCTAAGCTCAATCAGACACGAAGCAGATGGACGTCCACCATCGGCCGCTTTTGCAGTCGCCGGCCGAGTGTTCGGCGTAGTGCCGTCTTGGCCGCCTCCATGAATGCTGCATCGTCACGACGCAACGGCGCTGGAAGGTCTGCCATCGCCTCGGCAAAGTCGCTCTCCACTCGGCCATGTTCCGGATCGTCGGCCGCAAGCAGTCCCGGTGCCGACACACGCGGCATGCCTCGCACCCGTCCATCGACATCGATCGCGATGCTGGCGAGCACGATGCCATTGAACAGCATGCGCTTGCGCGCCGCGAGTACGCCTCCCGACAAGGGCACAACACGTTTGCCGTCGATAGCCAAGCGGCCCACCGGAACAGTGTCAATGACCTCGGTTGCATCCGGCAGTAACTGCAGCATATCGCCATCCTCGAGCACGATGGGCTCGGCCCCTACTTCACGCGCCAGCGCAGCATGGCCCGCCATGTGTCGCCATTCGCCATGCACCGGTACCGCGTAGCGAGGCTTGACCAGCTCATACAGACGGCGAAGCTCATCGCGTGCCGGATGGCCCGACACGTGGATCGCGTGATCCTCGCCCGTCATCACGCGCACACCACGGCGGACGAGATGATCCTGCACCTGCCCCACGGCACGCTCATTGCCCGGTATCATTCGGCTCGAGAACAACACTGTGTCACCCTCGCCAAGCGCGATATTCGGGTGACTATCGGCCGCGCAACCCCCCCCCCCGGGTGGCGGGGATCCCAGGCTCCCCCGCCCCCGGGCCAAAAAGGTTGG
>CAXUIA010000291.1:0-851 GCA_964250835.1 uncultured Acetobacteraceae bacterium
CCTCGGCGTTGCCGTCGTCGGACGCGACGGCATCTCTGAGAGATCGCTCGGCGGACGCTGCGTCGCCCTTGATCAGCAGCACCTTCGCCAGACAAAGCCTGCCCAGCGACGTGTCCGGCTGCAGCCGGTGCGCTTCGGAAAGCGAGGCCAATGCCGCCGTCCGTTGACCAAGCGCGTGCAGCAAACCACCGAGACGGCAATGGGCTTCGGCAAGAGTGGGCGCATGTGACAGGGCAGCGCTGAACCATGCGGCCGCGTCCGTGTAGCGTCGCTCCCGTTCGGCGACCACGCCCAGATTGTAGTGCGCGGCCGCGAAGTCGGCCTTCAGATCGATCGCGCGCCGGAAGCAAGCCGCGGCTTCGCCAAGACGGTCGCAGACCAGCAGGGTCAAGCCGAGTTCGCTCCAGCCTAACGGATCCTGACCGGCGAGCGAAGTTGCCCGCTGGAGCGCGTCAAGGCTCTCTCCCATTCGGCCCTGATCCCTCAGCGTGCAACCCAGGAGCAGATAGGCTTCGGCGAAGCCTGGTCGAAGCCGGATGGCCTGGGCAAACGAGTGCGCCGCAGTTGGACCCCGACCGGTTCGGCTGGCGATCACGCCAAGCATCAGAAGCGCATGCGCCGTCGCGGGTGAAAGCGTCAGGACCTTTCGGAACTCGGCCTCCGCCGCCTCCATCGCGCCGCCCCGATACAACTCCATTGCCCGTCCATAATGTCCTGCATCTGCGCTGGATGAACCACGCTGCTGCATCCTCCCCGTTGCGGTGCCGCAGCATTTCTTGTGTTTGAGACCGCTACCACAGATGCATCGGTCGTTGCGTTTCGGCATTACAGACGTCGTTCCAGTAATAGGT
>CAXUIA010000291.1:861-3476 GCA_964250835.1 uncultured Acetobacteraceae bacterium
CGTTACAACATTTCCTTGCAGATTTGCGCGTGAGGAGAAGATTTGCTTTTCATACAGTCACTTGCGACGACGGCACGCAACTTGCTCCCACAAAAATGGCGCCTTCCGACGCATGAGGCGCGCATTCAAGAGAGCATCGCATTTGGAGGGTGTCATGAAGAGTGTCTTGATGAGGGGAGTAGCCGCGTTCGCTTTGCTCGGCGTCTCCCCCGCCTTGGCCGGTAACATCATTCTGACCGGCCACGACAATGATTTCCACTGGCGTTTCGACAGCGGACAGGCCGCCGCAACAATGGCGTCCGAACTGAACTTCGTGAGAAGCGGATCGACCGACGCAGCCCTGCCGGTCCTCACATTCGATGCCGGGAGCGAATTGACCGGATTGCTCAGCAATCTCGGCGTGAGCTTCGTCAACGTCGACCCGTCTGCAGCCGGCAACGTAACCGCGAGCCTTTTCGACCCGACAAAATACAGTGCTTTCGTTGTTGCTTCCGCGACGAGCTGTGGTGGATGCGACAACTCCCCGACGGATATAGCCAATATCGCCACACAAAGCGCAGCCATCGCGAGCTTCTTCAATGCGGGCGGTGGCATCATCGGATTGGCCGGTGCGAACGATCCGAACGCCTATGCCTACGTTCCAGACTCGGCGACCAACGCGGGCGGCAATCCGCCATCGTCCGGGTATGTCTCGACAGCCCAGGGAACCGCTCTCGGTATTCTGGCGACCAACGGTGATACCACCCACAACTTCTTCAACGAACCCGGCACCGGCGGCCTCTCGTCGGCTTATGTCGTGACCGAGCGGCTTGGTGATCCGAACACCGGAACACCTGAAACGATCGCCGTATTTGACGGGACCATCGGTGGCGGCGGCATCACCACTGGTGGCGGCACACCGGTGCCCGAACCGGGCACATTGTCCTTGATCGGAGCAGGTCTCCTTGGACTAAGCTTGTTACGACATCGACGTAAAACGGCGTAACTAGGAAGGCCGGGGAACCCCGGCCAACCTCGGCGTGCCCCGTCAGGAACGCACCGTCTCCATCTGCTCCGTGCGCCGGGGCGTACTATCCGCCGTGTCAAGCAGGGCGATCGGGTAATCCCCCGTAAAACAAGCATCGCAGAACCCGGGCCGCACGGCATCCCGCCCCGGCCGCCCCAGCGCCCGATACAATCCATCGAGCGAAATGAACGCGAGGCTGTCCGCTCCGATCAGCTCCGCCATCTCTCCCACATCGTGCCGCGCCGCCAGCAATTTCCCCCGCTCAGGCGTGTCGATCCCGTAAAAGCAGGAATGCGTCGTCGGCGGCGAAGAGATCCGCATGTGCACCTCGGCCGCTCCCGCCGCCCGCACCATCTCGACGATCTTCCGGCTCGTCGTCCCGCGCACGATGCTGTCGTCGACCAGCACCACCCGCTTGCCCGCCAGCACGTCGCGATTGGCCGAGTGCTTCAGCTTCACCCCGAGATGCCTGATCTGTTCGGTAGGCTCGATGAACGTCCGTCCCACGTAATGATTGCGTATGATCCCAAGTTCGAACGGCACCAGGCTTTCGGCCGCGAACCCCATCGCCGACGGCACCCCGGAGTCCGGCACCGGCACCACCACGTCGGCCGCGACCGCACTCTCGCGTGCGAGCTCCACGCCGATCCGCTTGCGCGCCTCGTACACGCCGCGCCCGTCCAGCCGGCTGTCGGGCCGTGCAAAGTAAATATACTCAAACACGCAGAACCGCCCGGGCTGCGTCTCGAACGGCTTGATCGACCGCACGCCCTGATCGTCGATGATCACGATCTCGCCCGGATCGACGTCGCGCACGAACTCCGCATCCACGATGTCGAGCGCGCACGTCTCGCTCGCCAGCACCCAGGCCCCGGCACTTCCCGCCGGCTCGCCCGGTGAGCGGATCCGCCCCAGGATCAGCGGCCGCACCCCGAGCGGATCGCGCACCCCGATCAGCCCGCCGGACCACAGTGCCACCAGCGAATACGCGCCCACCACTTGCTTGAGAGCATCGATCAACCGGTCCGTGACCGTCGAGTAGAGGCTGATCGCAATCAGGTGCACGAACACCTCGCTGTCCGTGCTCGACTGGAACAGGCATCCGCGCCGCACCAACGCCCGGCGCAGCGCCAGCGCGTTCGTCAGGTTGCCGTTGTGCGCGACCGCAAACCCCCCGAACTCGAAGTCACCATACAGCGGCTGCACGTTGCGGATCACCGTATCGCCCGTCGTCGCATACCGGTTGTGGCCGATCGCCGCATGCCCAGGCAGCGACGCGATGACCCGCGCGTCCCCGTAATTGTCGCCCACCAGCCCCAATCCCTTGTGCTGGTGAAAACGCCGCCCGTCGAACGACACGATCCCCGTCGCTTCCTGGCCGCGATGCTGCAGCGCATGCAGCCCCAGCGCCGTGATCGCCGCCGCGTCCGTCCCGCGCCAGATGCCGAAAACCCCGCACTCCTCGTGCGGGTGGTCGTCGTCGAGTTCCGCCATCAACCCACCCCGATCAGATCGCATTCCCGCCTGCATCACCAAGCGGCGCCACGTGCGGCCGTGCGGACGCCGGCACCAGCAGCACGGCCCACGCCGCGCCCGCATAGGCAAGCGG
>CAXUIA010000292.1:0-1972 GCA_964250835.1 uncultured Acetobacteraceae bacterium
GTGGCGGCGGTGCTGGTGATGGTGTCGGCGCCGTTGGCGCTGCGGGCCCTGGGGCAATGAGGGGCTGCTAGTCCCAGCGGGGTTCAGGGGCGTCACGCGCACGCGTGCTTCGCTCGACGCCCTGATCCTAGCTCGTGGCAGTCTGAAGCGAGTCGACGACCGCTTGGCCATCCGGGCGTCCCAAGCCGGTGCAGGCGTTCCAGTTGGGGCCGGCGTCGTAGCCGATGGTGGTGCCCTGGGGAATGTTGTTGCCGGACGTGATTTCGCGCATGCCCGACGGGTTGGCGTAGAGCTGGGGCAGGAAGAAGCCGACCTTGCGGTTCAGCGACTGGTTGATCAACGCGGTCAGCGCCGACCAGAGCGGGGCGACGGCGCTGGTGCCGCCGACGGTCTGCGACTGGCCGTTGAGCACGATCGTGTAGCCGGTGGAGGGCGCCGCGTCGCCCGCGACATCGGGAACGCCGCGGCCTTTGCGGCCGCCGTTCACGCTCGGAGGCAGGTTGACGTTTTGCTGGAAGCTTGGAACGTCGAACAGGTCGGAGATGCCGCCTCCGGTTCCGCTCGAGCCGTCGTTCCAGACGGTCTCGTTATTGACCGTGGTGCCGCTGGCGTCGATGTTGGTGCCGCCGCAGCCGATCGCGAATGGACTGGAGGCGGGAAAGTCAACATGGGCGGCGCCATCGGTGACGCCGTCTGTTGCAAGACTGTCGCCCGAAGCGACAAAGACCGAGATGCCCATGCTGCCGGCGTCCTGCATGGCGCTGTTAAGGGTGGCGACGGCCTGCGAGGTGTAGCCAGACTCCGGGCCTCCCCAGGAAATCGAGATGATTGAGGGCACGTTGGCGGCGTCGTGTGCGGCTTGGCTGATTGCATCCGCGAAGCCCTGGTCGGTGTTGGGCGTGAAGTAGACGATCAGCTTGCTTCCCGGCGCGTTGCCGCCGGCGACCTGGATGTCGAGTGCGACCTCGCCGTCGGCATCGCCGCCGGGGCTGTTGCTGGCGCCGTCGACGGGAACTGCGGTGACAGTTGGCACCGGAAGGCCCATGGCGCTGAAGGCCTGGGTTGTGTCGGCGTCGTTGTAACCGCCGCCCAGCTCGATAATGGCGATGTTCTGACCGGCGCCGTTGACGCCGGTCGGGAAGTTGTAGAGCTGGCCGAGTTGATTGGGCAGATGGCTGGTTTCGGTTCGGGTTGCGAGAACGAACCGCGGTTTGGCGACCGGACGGTTATCGAGGCCGAGAACGCTCTCTACGATCGGCTCGAGTGTCGCCGGAACATGTAGCGAGCCCTGGCGCATACGGTATTGATCGCCCGCCTGCCTAACCGACAGGAGCTCGGTACGGAACGCGGTCTGAAAATGGGCGGCGGTGCCGGACAGTTTGACCAGGCGGCGGGCGGAACTGGTCTCGACGACCGTGAGCGCGTGGGCCTGCGCGAATGCGGTCACGGCGTCGATGTCGGTCGCGTGGAGCGCTGCGCGCGCGTGAGCGAGGCTTGATCGCTCAACCAAGGCACTTGTCTCGCGCGGCTTGAGGTAGATGGAGACGACGATTTGTTGGTCGGGTGCCACAGGACCGATTTGGTGGGCGCCCTCCGGCATGGAACGATGGCTGCCGCCGAGCTCGACAAAATGTTGGGTCGCCATTTTGGGGATCCATTGGTTGCGAACGAGCTATGTAGCGTGTCTTCAATCCAATGTCGGAAGAGAAAGGTGACGTTTCGGCCCAGTTCATGTGGTCGCCTTGGCACCGGCGGCCCTATTGCCTATGAGGAGCGCCTCCGTTTGACCTGAGGTCGTTATGACATCTTTACGCCTGGCCAGCGCCGTTCTGGCGGCTGGCTTTGTCTGCGGCGCCGGCAGCACGCTGGCCGATCCGCCGTCGGCCAAGCCCGTGCCGGCGACGGCGCCCGCCGGCGCTCCTGCTGATCCCACGGTCGCGTCGGTCAACGGCGACCCGATCCGCCTCTCGGC
>CAXUIA010000292.1:1982-3476 GCA_964250835.1 uncultured Acetobacteraceae bacterium
TCTCGGATGTTCGCGCCTCGGTGCCGCAGTTGCCGGAGGAGATGCGCAACCTGCCGCCACAGATGCTGATCCCGATGCTGATCAAGCAGTTGATCGCGCAGCGCGCGCTGATCGACGAAGCAAAGGCGGAGGGCTTACAGAACGATCCCCGAGTGTCGCACCTGATGCAGGCGGCCGCCGACACGGCGCTAACGAACGCGCTGCTGTCGCGCGACGTGACGCCGCAAATCAGCGACGAGAAGCTGCATGCGGCCTATCAGGCGCAGTATGCGAACAAGCCGGGACAGGAAGAGGTGCACGCGCGCCATATCCTGCTGGCCAACGAGGCGCAGGCCGACGACGTGATCAAGCAGCTTCATGGCGGTGCCGATTTTCCGACGCTCGCCAAGAAGCTGTCGACCGACAAAGAGACTGCGGCGCAGAACGGCGGCGATCTTGGCTGGTTCAAGAAGGGCGACATGCTGCCCGAGTTTTCGGACCAGGCGTTCTCGATGAAGAAGGGGGAGATCAGCGCCAAGCCGGTGCATACGCGCTACGGCTGGCACGTCATCCAGGTCTTGGACACGCGCGTGTCGCCGCCGCCCAGCTACGACAGTGTGAAGGATCAGATCCGGCAAGGTTTGCTGCAGGCGGCGGTGCGTCAGGCGGTGCAGCAGGCGATGACGAAGGTGAAAGTCGTGCAGTACAATCCGAACGGCAGCGTGCAGCAGCCCACGGCCGCGCCGAAAATACCCGGCGGGGCGCCGTTGCCGGGTCCGGGTGCTGCGCCGCACAGCGACTAGTGCTGCCGGTTTCGCCGCTGGCGGTCTCCCGGCCTCCGCTGGCGCCTCTGGCCGGGGTTCAGGTGGCTGTGGCGCAGGCCGGCGTCAGGTATGCCGGCCGTGACGACTTGCTGCTGATGGTGTTTGCGCCGGGGACGGTGGTTGCGGGTGCGCTGACGCGTAACCGCTGTCCGGGAGCACCGATCGACTGGTGCCGTGACGCGCTGTTGGCGGGACGGGCGCGCGCGCTGGTGGTCAACTCGGGCAATGCCAACGTCTTTACCGGGTCGGCGGGCGTGAACGCGGTGCGGGCGACGGCAGCACGGGCGGCAGGCCTGATCGGATGCGAGGCGGGCGAGGTGTTCGTGGCGTCTACCGGCGTGATCGGCGAGCGTTTGCCGGTCGAGCGGATCGAGGCGGCGCTCCCTGCGGCGCACGCAGGGCTTTCGGCGGATGGTTGGGACGCTGCTGCGCGCGCGATCATGACGACGGATACGTTTTCAAAGGTCGCGCGTCGCGAGGCGGTCGTGGGCGGCGTCACGGTGGGATTGCAGGGGAGCGCCAAGGGGAGCGGGATGGTCGCGCCCGATCTTGCCACGATGCTGTGCTTTGCGGCGACCGACGCGCTCGTTCCGCACGACGTGCTGCGCCGGATGCTGGCACGGTCGGTGAGAGGGGGCTTCAATCGGACGACGGTGGATAGTGATATGTCGACCTCCGATACGGTCCTGCT
>CAXUIA010000293.1:0-283 GCA_964250835.1 uncultured Acetobacteraceae bacterium
GCCGCCGCAGGTCGCCCGTCGTCAGCACGACCGGCCCCGGTCCCGAAGAAGCGCTGAGCTCGGCGCGAACCCGGTCGATCAGTGCCGAGACCGCGCCCTCGGCGAGAGCGAGCGGTCCCGTCTTGCCGACCGCGTCGCGCAGTGTCTGCTCTGCCTCGCCCTCGATGATAAAGGCGCCGATCACGCGCAGCGGGTCCGCATAGGCATGACAGATCTGGCGGCGCATGCCGGCGCGCACCGCTTCGGCAAGCGCCACCGGCTCCTGCTCGCGCGGCGCGTGCTC
>CAXUIA010000293.1:293-1215 GCA_964250835.1 uncultured Acetobacteraceae bacterium
CAGTCCGCGCAGATTGCGCAACGTCAGCCCGTCGTCGAGCAGGCGGCGAAACAGATCGGCCGATTTCTGGGGCGGCAGCAGGCGTTGCGCCTCGCGGGCAAGATCGCCCCAATGCTGCTCGGCGGATTGATAGACCTGCCTGGTTTCCTGCAGACCGATCAGTTGCGAAGCCTGGCGCTTGAGCACCGCGCCGACCGACTGCGCCAGCGCGTCGGCCGGTTCCAAAAACCCGATGCCGGCGCCGCTCAGCGTCTTGCGATGCGCCTCGGCGACCCACAGCGTTTCGGCTGTGCCCGGCAACACCCGGCCGGCGGTCACCGGAACGCCAGCAAGGTCGGCGTGCGCGGCCTCGTCGCGAAGCAGGAGCATGCCGGCCGGGATTTCGCCTTCCGCCAGCGGCACCCCATCCAGGTCGGCGCGAAAGCGGCGGTCGGCGAGGTTGGACGACTGGGTGGCGACCGCGGGAACCGGGATGCCAAGTTCGCCGGCCAGCACGGCAAAGGCGCGGCCGACCGCCCCCTCCACCAGTGGCGCCGTCATCTCGCGCATCAGCGCCTGCGAGAGATGGATCTGCACGCGCGCCGGCGGCGGCGGCACGACAGCGCGAGGACGGGCCGCATGCTCGCGCGCCGTCTTGCGTCGCGTGGCGGCGCGCGCGAGCAGCCCGAAGATCGCGGCCAACCCCAGAAAGACCAGCGTCGGAAAGCCCGGAATGCAACCGAGCAGAACGGCGATGATCGCGGCGAGCGTGAGCGCGCGGCTGTCATGGCCGAGCTGGCCGGCAATCTCGCCGCCGAGGCTGTCGGAGTTGCCGCCGGTGACCCGGGTGACGACGGTCCCCGCGGTGATCGAGACCAGGAGCGCGGGGATTTGCGCCACCAGCCCGTCGCCGATCGTCAGAATCGAGTAGGTGGACGCCGCG
>CAXUIA010000293.1:1225-3468 GCA_964250835.1 uncultured Acetobacteraceae bacterium
CACCAGGCCCGCGATGCTGTCGCCCTTGACGAACTTCATCGCGCCGTCCATCGCGCCGAACAGCTGGCTTTCCTGCTCCAGCGCCCGGCGGCGGGCGCGGCCGACCTCCTGGTCGATTTCGCCCGAGCGCATGTCGGCGTCGATCGCCATCTGCTTGCCTGGCATCGCATCGAGCGTGAAGCGGGCCGCAACTTCGGCGATGCGCTCGGCACCCTTGGTGATCACAATGAACTGCACCACCGTGATGATCAGAAAGATGACGAGACCCACAAGAAGGTTGCCGCCGACGACGAAGTTGCCGAACGCACGGATGATGTCGCCGGCATCCGCCTGGCTCAGGATCAGCCGGGTGACGGCAATCGAGAGCGACAGGCGAAAAACGGTGGTGATCAGGATAACCGCCGGCAGTGTCGAGAACTGAACCGGCGTCTCCAGGTAAAAGGCCACCATCAGCAGCAGCAGGCTGATCGCCATGTTGGTGGCAAGCAGCATGTCGACGAGCACCGTCGGCAGCGGCACGATCATCAATCCGATCGCGCAGACAAGCAGAATGACGACGCCGAGATCGGAGCGAACGGCCAAGCGCTTGAACATCACGCCGCCTCCACATCGGGTTTGGCGTTGCGGAAGACGGCGCGCGCCCCCTCCGCATCGCCGATCAGCAGCAGCGCACGCGCATGCAGCAACCGCATCATCGGATGATCCGCGTCCTCGGGTGCGAGCAGGCGGAGGCGATCGAGCAGGGGCAGGACCTGCGCGCCCATGCCGGCGGCCACCATCGCCCCGCAGAGCGTGCGAAGCACGTCGGCGCGCTCCGGCGCGCTCTGGGCGGCGACAATAAGCAGCACCACCGCGCGATAGGGTTGGCCATGCCGAAGATAAACAAAGCCCAGACAGTGAACGAGGTCGATCACATCGGGTGCGATGCCGTCGATGGTAACGCTCACGTGCGCGCTCCCTCGCGCATGAATGTCGCGCGGCGGTCGGCAAGCGACCGCTGCAGGCGAAGTTCCTGCTCGAGCGCCGCGGCGCCGAGGTCGCGTATCTCCGGCGCTAGCGCCGGGCCGCGGGCCAGCAGAGGGGGGGCGGCGCCGAGCATCGGCACTATTCGGGACTGAGCAAGCGTGCCCGGCGATGGAGGCTTGGGCGCCAGCCAGTTCAGCAGGGCGTCGGCAAGGCCGTTCGATTGGAGACTGGCCGGGTCCGATTCGAGCTCGGACAGGGACTGCACGATGTCGAGCGAGCCCGCGTCGTTCGCCCGCTCGACGGGCCGCTCCTGCACGGGCCGGAGCCGGCCCACGCGCTCGGCGCTGGTGACGCTCGGGCTTGTGCTGACCTCGGTCGCCATCGAACTCTCCCTGCCGTCCTAGAGGCGCATCGTGATCGTTTGGCCGTCGCGGACGAGCGTCACGGCCGTTGTCGTGATCCGCTCGATGATCCAGCCGCCGTCAAGGACCGCACCCTCCGTCAAACGGGATCCATCGCGCGCAATCGCGACCGGAATGGGATCAGTCGACACGGCGGCAAGCGCGAGGTCGGGCATGCCGCCAGCCGCGGCCAGCCGAACATGGTCGACGAGCGCGACCGCTCGCCCGAAACGCGCATCGAACTCTTGCTGGACGCGTGTCCAGTCTTCCTGCTGCGCGGGATCGATGTTGCCGGAGGCCAGCAGCGCGCCGTCCGATCCCGTCAGCGCAATACCGCCGAGATGCGCACCGCGCAGAGCGCCGCTGAGCGCGGTGGCGGCCGCCTTGACCGAGATCACCGAGGCCGTGGAACCGTCCGGCATATCGAGTCCGGACCGAGCGGCCCGCGGTGCCGCCAATTGGTAGCCGGCCGCACTGGCCGCCGCGACCAGCAGGATGGCGGCGGGAACACCGGACCTTCGCCGCCGCGCACGCGCGCCGCTCAGCCGGAGCAGCGTGTCGCCCACACGGATTTCAGCCCCGGTCCTGAGCTGCGCGGTCGCGCCGGGTGCGAGCGAGCGCCGCCGGAGCGCGGTCCCCGCGGCATGCGCGGTGATCGACACGCCGCTCGTCGTGATGTCGATGGAGGCCTGCTCGGCTGCGAGTTCTTTGTCTGCGAGAACGATATCGTTGCTGGGATCAAGACCAATCCGGTAGCAGCCGCCAGACAGCGGAACGACCGCGCCCTGGTTGGGCCCGCTCGCGATCTCCAAGCGCCAATGGCTCTGCGCAATGTCCGCTTCAGCCATCCGAAAACCCCGCTGGACGGTTCATGAG
>CAXUIA010000294.1:0-1065 GCA_964250835.1 uncultured Acetobacteraceae bacterium
CGGGGCGCACCAAAGCTCTTGTCGATCACCACGTTGCGACCCTTGGGGCCCAACGTCACCTTCACCGCGTCGGCGAGAATGTCGACGCCACGCAACATCCGCTGGCGGGCATCCGCGCTGAAACGCACGTCCTTTGCAGCCATATCAAATCTCCTTGTTGAGTGACGGAACTAGGCGGCAGCCTTGTGGGCGACGCTGCCCTCGACGACACCCATGATGTCGCTCTCCTTCATGATCAGCAGCTCTTCGCCATCGAGCTTGACCTCGGTGCCCGACCACTTGCCGAATAGCACGCGGTCACCGGCCTTGACGTCGAGCGCCACGATGTGGCCCTGCTCGTTGCGCGCGCCGGGGCCGACGGCGATCACTTCGCCTTCCATCGGCTTCTCTTTGGCAGTGTCGGGAATGATGATGCCGCCGGCCGACTTTTCCTCGCCGGTCAGCCGCCGGACGACCACGCGGTCGTGCAGAGGACGGAATTGCGCCATGTTTTCTCCTGTGGGCTCGCGGCCCGCACCGCTGTCCTCAAAGCCATGGCCGCCAGCGGTGCTTGGAGCAGGCCAGGCCTGGCACTCCCTCTTGTCGAGTGCCAACGGCGTTTTAGGCCGAATCACCATCGATCGTCAAGATGGCAGCACTAACCGCAGGTGAGTGCTAACCCACTCACAACAAACAATTTTTTCCTTTTCTAAACCTTCGACCTCGATAATGCTCCAACCCGGACCGCACAGAACGGTCCGCCACTGAGGAACAGCCGATCGCCTAGACGAAGAAGGTCCCCGTATGAACCTTGGACTGCAACTGAAAGACTGGCGGCTCACCACCGCCGAGATCCTCTACCACCTCCCGGACCATCCGGCCGTCCTGCAGACCTACGTCTGGCAGGAACTCGACCTCGCCCCGCGATTTCCAGCCCTGCACCGCTTCCTCGACTTCTGGTCCAAGGAGATCTACGTCGGCGTCCGGCTCGGCCAGCGCTCGGTGCGGGCGCAGCTGACCGGCAGCCTGTTCGGCAACCCGTTCAAGGCCGCCGAGCGGACCCGCGGCCCCGAGGAGGACGCGCTG
>CAXUIA010000294.1:1075-1969 GCA_964250835.1 uncultured Acetobacteraceae bacterium
GCCCCCGTCCGTCCATGGCGCGTCCGGTTCTCAACCGCCCGCGCCTCCGCCTCGGCCCGCGCGCGCGCCTTTCGCACCTTGTTCAAATGAACGATCTCGGCCATGCCGCAGCATCGCACGCGCAAGCAGGCACGGAGAAGCACCGATGGGCAAAATGATCACGCTGACCGCCTCCGACGGGCATCAGCTCGCCGCCTTTGAGGCTGGCATGCCGGACGCGGCAAGGGCGCTGGTCCTCATCCAGGAAGCCTTTGGCGTCAACCACCACATACGCACCGTCTGCGACGGCTTCGCCGACGCCGGCTTTCACGTCATCGCCCCTGCCCTCTTCGACCGGATCGAGCGAAACGTCGAGCTCGCCTATGCGGGCGAGGACATGAAGCGTGGCATCGGCCTGATCCACCAGGTTCCACCCGAGGCCGCCCACCGCGACGTGGCCGCCGCCGCCGCCGCGCTCAATCATCCCAACATCGGCATCATCGGCTACTGCTGGGGTGGCACCATCGCCTGGCAGTCCGCAACGCAGACCAGCCTCTTCAAGGCCGCCGTCGGCTGGTATGGCGGCGGCATCATCCAGTCCAAGGACGCAAAGCCTCACTGCCCGGTCCAGCTCCACTTCGGCGCCGAGGACGACCACATCCCCACCTCCGACATCGAAGCCCTCCGCGCGGCTCAACCCGACGTCGAGATCTTCGTCTACGAGGGCGCCGGCCACGGCTTTGGCTGCGACGAGCGCCCCAGCTACGAAGCCAGGTCCGCCGCCCTCGCCCAGGAGCGCACGCTCGCCTTTCTCAATCACCATCTTTAAGGCGTGGGGCTCCGCCTCAAAACCCGCTGGGGCCAGCGGCTCCGAGCCCGCGCAAGAGCCATCCTCCCGGTCATCCTGCTCACCGC
>CAXUIA010000294.1:1979-3465 GCA_964250835.1 uncultured Acetobacteraceae bacterium
GTTCTCCCCCGCGCGCAGCAACCTGCTGGGCAACATCTTCGGCCTGCGCAACGCCGCCGCGCGCTACGGCATCTCACTCAGCGCGATCGAGACCAGCGAGGTTTTCGCCAACGTCACCGGCGGCCTGCACACCGGCGCCGATTACGACGGCGTAACCCTGCTCGGCCTCGGCCTCGACACCGGCAAAGCCTTCGGCTGGCACGGCGGCATGTTCAACATCACCGCCTTCCAGATCCATGGCCGCAACCTCAGCACCGACAATCTCGACGATCTGCAGACCGCGAGCGGCTTCCAAGCCAACCGCGCCACTCGCCTGTGGGAGCTTTGGTTCCAGCAGACCTTCAACGGCGCCGACCTGAAAATCGGCCAGCAGAGTCTCGACCAGGAGTTCCTGATCAGCGCCGGCGCCAGCGCCTTCATCAACACCGCCCTCGGCTGGCCGGTCGTCCCATCCTTCGGCCAATACGCCGGCAGCCCCGCCTACCCGCTCTCCTCGCTCGGCGTCCGCCTGCGCCTGCATCCCACCCCTTCGTTCACCCTTCTCGGCGGCGTCTTCGACGACAATCCAGCCGGCGGCCCCTTCAACAACGACAGCCAGCTTCGCGGCGCCACCCAATCGGGCACCGAGTTCAGCCTCAACACCGGCGCCCTGTTCATCGGCGAAATGCAGTGGGCCACCAACCAGCCCACGCGGAGCGGACCCACCGATCGCCTTCCCGGCACCTACAAGCTCGGCTTCTGGTTCGACAGCGGCAACTTCCCAAACGGCGAGTTCCCCACCGGCGGGCAGCTCAGCGCCGTCGCCACCCGGGCCATCCTCAACCCGCTGCTTCGCCACGACTACAGCCTCTACGCGGTCGCCGACCAGACCGTCTGGCAACCCGACCCGAAGGGAGCCCGCGCGTTAGGCCTGTTCGCCCGCCTGATGGGCGCACCCAGCGACCGCAACCTCATCGACCTCGCCGTAAACGCGGGCGCCATCCTCAGGGCGCCATTGCCCGACCGGGACAACGACACGTTCGGCCTCGCATACGGACTAGCCCGGATCAGCAGCTCCTCCATCCGCATCGACCAGCAGCTGCAAGCATTCACCGCGGGCTACAATCCGATCCGCGCCTCGGAGAGCCTCATCGAGGTCACCTATCAGGCCCAGATCGCGCCCTGGTGGCAGGTCCAGCCCGACTTCCAGTACGTCTTCCTGCCCGGCGCCGGCATCGCCAACCCAATCCAACCGGGCCGACGCATCGGCAACGAGGCTGTCCTCGGCGTGCGAACCAACATCACTTTCTAAGACGGGGCCAGCCCCGAACCCCGCTGGGCGCAGCGCGCCCAGACCCGCATCAGATCAACCCACCCGCCGCGAGCGCGCCCCATGCCATCGCGCCGCAGCCGAGCACCAGGCCGCCGATGACGAGCACGTCGAGCTTTGTCGCCAGATAGACCCCGATCAAAACGATCGCGATCTGAAGCATCCGCACGCTGCGCT
>CAXUIA010000295.1:0-826 GCA_964250835.1 uncultured Acetobacteraceae bacterium
CCTGCTCGAGACCGCCTGATGCTCTTCGATCTCAGCCGCCCCTACGCCGAGCACGTGGCGATCTTTAACCTGCTCCACTACACGACCTTCCGGTCGGGTGCCGCCTGCCTCACCTCGCTGCTGGCGAGCTTCCTCATGGGCCCCGCCGTGATCCGCTGGCTGCGCTCCCTGCAGCCGTCCGGCCAACCAATCCGGGCACTCGGTCCCGAACGTCACCTGATCGCCAAGAAGGGCACGCCCACCATGGGCGGCGTCCTGATCCTTTCCAGCCTTTTCGCCTCGACCCTGCTGTGGGCGGATCTTTCGAGCGGCTACGGCTGGACCGTGCTTCTGGTCACCGGCGCGTTCGGCGCGATCGGTTTTGCCGATGATTTCCTCAAACTCACCAAGCGCAACAGCAAGGGCGTGTCCGGCCGGCTTCGCCTTGCCGGCGAGTTCGCCGCCGGACTCCTTGCGGGCGCCTGGCTGATGCATCTGAGCCCCGCGCCGATCGCGGGCGACGTCGCCTTCCCGCTCGCCAAGGACCTGCTGCTGCCGCTCGGCCTGCTCTACCCGCTGTTCGCCACGCTGGTGATCGCGGGCGCCGGCAACGCGGTCAACTTCACCGACGGCCTCGACGGGCTCGCCATCGTCCCGGCAATCATCGCGGCGATGGTCTTCGCGCTCATCGCCTATCTCGTCGGCAACAAGGTCTTCGCCGACTATCTCCAGCTCCACGGCGTCCCCGGCACCGGCGAATTGGCCGTTTTCTGCGCCGCCCTCGTCGGCTCCGGTCTCTGCTTCCACTGGTTCAACGCCCCGCCCGCCCAGGTCTTCATTCCAGAAC
>CAXUIA010000295.1:836-3456 GCA_964250835.1 uncultured Acetobacteraceae bacterium
TCCTCGGCCTGATCGGCCTGGCCACGTTGAAAATCCGGTGAGCGCGCTCTTCGGAGGCCGCCGCTACGCCGTCGTGGGTCTTGGCCGCAACGGCGCGCCCGCCGCACGGCGCCTGGCGGAACTCGGCGCCGGCATCGTCTGCTGGGACGACAGCGAAAGGGGACGCGACGCCACCGACCTCCCCATCGCCGAACCGAGCGACATGTCGGGCTTCGACGCCCTCGTCCTCTCACCCGGCATCCCCGACACCCACCGTCTGGCGCAGGACGCGATCGCGCGCGGGATCCCCGTCCTGTCCGACGCCGCCCTCCTGCACGAGGCCGTTCGCCTATCCGGCTCGCGGGCCCGCTTCGCCGGCGTCACCGGCACCAACGGCAAATCGACCACCACCGTCCTTCTCCGCCACCTCCTGGCCGCCGCCGGCATCGAAGCGGTCGCCGGCGGCAATCTCGGACCGGCCGCACTCGCGCTTCCACTCCTCGGCGACGACGCCGTCTACGTGCTCGAAATGTCGAGCTACATGCTCGAGCGCGTCCCCCACCTCCACTTCGACGCCGCAGCCCTTCTCAACATCTCTCCCGACCATCTCGACCGCCACGGCGGCATGGACGGCTATGTCGCCGCCAAGCGCCTGATCTTCGCCAACCGCCGCCCGTCCGACATCGCCGCCGTCGGCATCGACGACCCCGTCAGCCGGGCGATTGCCACCGCAGTCAACGCGATCACCATCTCCGGGCATGACACCGCGGCCGACTGGCACGTCCGCGACGGCGTTCTCACGGCTCCCGGCCGCACGATCGCCAACCTCGCCGACCAGCCGACGCTGCGTGGCCGCCACAATCATCAGAACGCCGCCGCCGCCGCCGCCCTCGCGTCCCATCTCGGCGCGTCGGACGCCTCGATCGCCGAAGGACTGCACTCCTTTGCAGGCCTCGCTCACCGCCAGAACCCGATCGGCACCGTCGACGGCATCATCTTCATCGACGACAGCAAAGCCACCAACGCGGACGCCGCCGCCCGTGCGCTCGAAAGCATGACGGGCGGTTGCATCTGGATCGCCGGCGGCCAAGCCAAAGACGGCGGCATTGAATCTCTCGCCCCGCATCCGGCCGCGTGCGCCGCGCCATCCTGATCGGACGCGACGCACCGATCTTCGCCCGAACGCTAGACGCCGCCGGCGTCCCCCACGAAATCGCGGGAACTCTCGACCGCGCCGTTCCAGCCGCGTTCCGCGCAGCTCAGGACACCGAAGCCAACACGGTCCTTCTTTCCCCCGCCGCCGCCAGCTTCGACCAGTTCTCCGACTTCGAAGAGCGCGGCCGCCGCTTCGCCGAGCTCACCCAAGGCCTCGCCAACGCCCGGAGGGTCACCGCATGAACGCCCCCGCACGCGTCGACAACTCCATCCTCGGCCGCTGGTGGTGGACCGTTGATCGCGCCACCCTATCGGCGATCTTCACCCTGATCGGCTTCGGCTACGTCCTCGTGCTCGCGGCCTCCCCCGCGGTCGCCACACGGATCGGCGCCTCGCGCGACATGTTCATCTTCAAACAGGTCGTCTTCCTCGCACTTGCCGGCCTGATCGTCATCGCAACCTCCTTGCTCTCGACGCGCAACGTCCGCCGCCTCGCACTCCTCGGCTGCCTGGCCGCACTCGCCGCCACCGCCTTCACTCTCGTGCACGGCATGGAGATCAAGGGCGCACGGCGATGGATCGCGCTCCCCCTGATGTCCGTCCAACCCAGCGAGTTCCTCAAACCCTGCTTCGCCGTCACCACCGCCTGGCTGCTGACCGAGGGCAGGCGCACCTCAGGCTTCGCGCGCCGCGTCTATCCCGGCCACATCGCCGCCTTCGCGTTCCTCGCCCTCATCGTGCTGCTTCTCAAGTCGCAGCCCGACATCGGCATGCTCTCCGTGATTCTCTGCGTCTTCCTGGTCCAGCTCTTTGTCGACGGTTTGCCGCTGATCGGCGTCGGCGTCGGCGTCGGCGCACTCGCCGGCGCGTTCGCCTTCGCCTACACCGTCTTTCCGCATGTCCGCAGCCGCGTCGAACGCTTCATCCATCCGCAAAAGGGCGATCACTACCAGATCGACACCGCACTCGCCGCCTTCTCGCACGGCGGCCTGCTCGGTCGCGGACCCGGCGAAGGCCGCGTCAAGGATTTGCTCCCCGACGCGCACGCCGACTTCGTCTTCGCCGTCGCCGGCGAGGAGTTCGGCATGATCCTCTGCCTGATCATCGTGCTCACCTTCCTCTTCATCGTCGCCCGCTCGCTGCTCAAACAGTTGGGCAACGACGAGGCCTTCACCCCGCTCGCCGTCGCCGGCCTCTGCGCCGGCTTCGGCCTGCAGGCCTTCGTCAACATGGCCTCCACCCTTCACCTGATACCCACCAAAGGCATGACGCTGCCCTTCATCTCCTACGGCGGCTCGTCCGCCATGTCGGTCGCACTCACCGCCGGCATGCTGCTGGCACTCACCCGCCGTCGGGTGCGCACATGAGGGTCATGATCGCGGCCGGCGGCACCGGCGGCCATCTGTTCCCCGCTGAGGCGCTGTCCCGCGCGCTCGGCGCCCGCGGCCACGACGTCGCCCTGATCACCGACCAACGAACCGCCGAG
>CAXUIA010000296.1:0-3455 GCA_964250835.1 uncultured Acetobacteraceae bacterium
TACCAGGACATCGTCAACGTCGATTTCTACGCCGAGGGCAGCATTCCCGGCCTTTGGCTCGAACTCGCCAACACCGTTCTCTTCTGGTGCGAGCAGGGCATACGCCTGTTCCGCGTCGACAACCCGCACACCAAGGCGTTCCCATTCTGGCAGTGGATGATCGGCGAGGTCCGTGCCCGCTACCCCGACGCGGTCTTCCTCGCGGAAGCTTTCACCCGTCCGAAGATCATGGCCCGTCTCGCCAAGGTCGGCTTCTCGCAATCATACACCTACTTCACCTGGCGCAACGGCAAGGCGGAGATCCAGGAATACCTGACCGAACTCGCGGACGGGCCGATGCGCGACTTCTTCCGCCCGCATTTCTTCGTCAACACTCCCGACATCAATCCTTTCTTCCTGCAATCCTCCGGCCGTCCCGGCTTCCTGATCCGTGCGGCACTCGCCGCCACTCTCTCCGGCCTCTGGGGCGTCTACAACGGCTTCGAGCTTTGCGAGGGGACGCCGCTCGGGCCTGGTCGCGAGGAGTATCTCGACAGCGAGAAGTTCCAGCTGCGCGCCTGGGACTGGAACCGTCCTGGCAACATCGTCCCGGAGATCACCCGCCTCAACGCCATCCGCCGCGGCAATCCCGCCCTGCAAACCCATCTGGGGGTGACATTCCTGCCCGCCGCCAACGATGCAGTGTTGTTCTACGAGAAAGCGACATCCGATCGCAGCAACGTTGTTCTGGTCGCCCTCAGCATCGATCCGTTCAACACCCAAACGGCCTCCATCGAGCTGCCTCTCTACAAGTCCGGCCTGCCCGACACCGCGGCGATGGAGTTGGAGGATCTGCTCGAAACCCGTCGCTTCCGCCTGAGCGGCAAACACCAGACTGTCACCCTCACGCCCGATCGCCCATACACGATCTGGCGCATCGCCTGAAGGCATCCCACCGCACATGAGCATAACGACCACAACGCCGGTTCCCAGCACGCCCACCAGCACCGACGACCCGCTCTGGTACAAAGACGCGGTCATCTACCAAATCCACGTCAAGTCGTTCTTCGACGGGGACAATGACGGCATGGGCGACTTTCTCGGGCTTCTCGAGAAGCTCGATTACATCGCGGAACTCGGCGTCACCGCCGTCTGGATGCTCCCGTTCTACCCGTCGCCGCGCCGTGACGACGGCTACGACATCTCCGACTACACCGGCGTCTCACCCGATTACGGCACCATCGAGCAGCTGCGCGAGTTCATCGGCCGCGCCCACGATCTTGGTCTGAAGGTGATCACCGAACTGGTCATCAACCACACCTCCGACCAGCATCCCTGGTTTCAACGCGCCCGCCGCGCTCCGAAAGGCTCGCCGGAGCGCGACTTCTACGTCTGGTCCGACAACGACGACAAATACAACGAAACAAGGATCATCTTTCTCGATACCGAGAAATCAAACTGGGCCTGGGACGACGTCGCCGGTGCTTATTACTGGCACCGGTTCTACAGTCACCAGCCCGACCTGAACTTCGACAACCCCGCCGTGATGGAGGAAGTCCTCGCGGTGATGCGGTTCTGGCTCGACTGCGGCGTCGATGGCCTACGGCTCGACGCGGTCCCCTATCTCGTCGAGCGCGACGGCACCACCAATGAAAACCTCCCCGAAACCCACGCCGCGATCAAGCGGATCCGTGCCGAACTCGACCGTTACGCACCCGGCGTGATGCTGCTGGCGGAGGCCAATATGTGGCCCGAAGACGTCCAGGCCTATTTCGGCGACGGCGACGAATGCCACATGGCGTTCCATTTCCCGCTGATGCCGCGGATGTATATGGCAATCGCCCGCGAAGACCGTTTCCCGATCACCGACATCATGCGCCAGACGCCTGAAATCCCCGGCAACTGCCAGTGGGCGATCTTCCTGCGCAACCACGACGAGCTCACACTCGAAATGGTCACCTCGTCCGAGCGCGACTATCTCTGGGAGACCTACGCGTCCGACCGCCGCGCCCGCATCAATCTCGGCATCCGGCGCCGCCTCGCTCCTCTCATGCAGCGCGACCGGCGACGCATCGAGCTGATGAACGGCCTCCTGCTTTCCATGCCAGGCACGCCCGTCATCTACTACGGCGACGAGATCGGGATGGGCGACAACATCCATCTCGGCGACCGAGACGGCGTCCGCACCCCCATGCAGTGGTCAGTCGACCGCAACGGCGGCTTTTCGCGCGCCGACCCCGCCTCTCTGGTCCTGCCGCCATTGATGGACCCGATCTACGGCTATTTCGCGCTCAACGTCGAAGCCCAGGCCAACGACAGCCACTCTCTGCTGAACTGGATGCGGCGCATGCTCGCGGTGCGCCGGCGCCACATCGCCTTCGGCCGCGGCACTCAGCGCTTTCTTTACCCGCAGAACCGCAAGGTTCTCGCCTACCTGCGTGACTACGACGACGACGTCTCCGAAACCATTCTTTGCGTCAGCAATCTGTCTCGCACCGCACAGGCCGTCGAGCTCGACCTGCACGCCTTTGAAGGCCGCATTCCGGTCGACGTCGTCGGCGGCTCGATCTTTCCCGCCGTCGGCTCGCTCTCCTACCTGCTCACGCTGCCGCCCTACGCGTTTTACTGGTTCCTGCTCGCCGAGAAGGACACCCTTCCCGATTGGCATGCGCCCAACTCGGAGCCACTCCCCGAATTGCAAACCTTTGTGGTCAGGAACTCGGTTGCCGAGATCTTCGAGAACGGCAAGCAACTCTCGTCGCTGCAGTCGGTGCTGCCGGAGTATCTCAACAAGCGCCGCTGGTTCGGCTCCAAGGGCGAGGCGATCGACAGCCTCACGATCGCCTACGCCGCACCGCTCGACCGTCGACGCAACAACCGCGTGGCACTGACCGAAGTCACCGCACGCATCGGCGACCGCACCGAAAGCTACGTCCTGCCGATCGGCGCCGTTCCCGAATCGGTCACCAACCCGCTCGTCCAGCAGCTCGCCCTGAGCCGCATCCGGCGCGTGGCCCTCGTGGGCTTCCTCACCGACGGCTTCGCGTCCGACGATTTCACCATAGCGCTCCTCGACGCGATCCGCCGCGACGAGCGGATCGCCATCCCCGGCGGCGAACTCCGCTTCCGCCGCGACCCGAGCTTCGACCAGCTCGAACTCCCCGATCCGCTCGAAATCAGGCGTCTTTCCGCCGAGCAATCCAACAGCTCGCAGATCATTTCCGATGTTCTGGTGCTGAAGATCATCCGCAAGGTGCTCGCCGGCGTTCATCCAGAAGGTGAAATGACCGGCTACCTCACAGAGCGCGGTTTCAAGAACACCGCGCCCCTCTACGGCGAAGTTGTTCGCGTCGCCGACGATGGCACCCCGCACACGCTAATCCTGCTGCAAGGCTTTGTCCGCAACCAGGGCGATGGCTGGGGCTGGACGCTCGATTATCTCGCCCGCGTCACCGATGACGTGGGCATGGCCGAAA
>CAXUIA010000297.1:0-3436 GCA_964250835.1 uncultured Acetobacteraceae bacterium
CGCCCACGTCGCGGGCGTAGATCTCCGCGTGATTGCCTTCGGCTTCGAGTGCACGGAGCAGCCATTTGTTGTCGAGGCCGAGAGCGGGGCCGATCCAGCCGTCGGTGCCGAGAAGGCGGCGGACGATCGGGTCGTTGCTGGTGCGCGCGAGCATGCCGGCGTTGGCGTGGGTGATGCCGTGCTCCTCGGCGTCGAGGAGGCCGTCATCGACCGCAGAGACGATCGCGAGCAGGCGGGTGTCCCCATCGCGGAGTGCCGGGGCGAGCGGGTCGGTGGTGATGGTGTCGGGCAGGATGGTGAACTTGTTCAGGCCCGGCAGCGAGAGACGGATGTTGGCGAGCTCGGTGAGGTCGCCGGTGATGAGGTTGCAATGGTTGGTGGCGAGCCCGCCCTCCATCTCGCCGCGTTCGGAAAATTCAAAGGGGGCGAAGGCGATGCCGAGCTCGCCGAGGCGCTCATGGACCAGCGTCTCCTCGGGCGTGTTGCCGATGTAGCAGACGCGAGCGCCCTTGATGTCGGCGAGGTGGTGGATCGCCAGGGAAGCGGAGACGATGAAGCCCTGGCCGTCGATCAGGATCGGGGGCGCGAAGGCGAGATGCAGGCCGAGGCCGAGGGCTGGATCGGGTGTTGCGCCAAGCATCAGGTCGGCTTGGTGGTCGCGGACATCCTGCAGGCCGGTGATCTCGTCGCCTCGCTCCTCCGCGGTGGCGCGCGCGGGATCGCCGAGGATGGCGGCGGCGTAGGCGCGGCAGTAGCCGGTTTCGAAGACGGAGACGTCGCCGTGACTGTCGAAATCCGAATAGTCGTCGGTGTCGATGTTGACGGCGCAGATCAGGTGGCCGCGATGGCGGATGTCATCGAGCGTGTCGGCACGGGCGGTTTGCGCAACGGCGTTCAAAGCGAGAGCGGTCAGGAAGAGGCGGAACAATCGGGCGGTCCTGTCGTGATCATGTGAAAAAGGGACCGGCTGGCGCCGATCCCCTTTTCATTCGTCTCGGGCGGTCTGGTTGATCAGGGCGTCCAGCCGGGTTGGGTCGGGATGCCGGGGGTCACGGTTGGGCGCGGGTTGAAGTCGGCCGGAGCCGGGTCCTTGACGGTGCCGTCGGCGTTGAAGTCGGTGGGCGTGACGCCGATGGCGGCACAACCGCCGCCCTGGGCTGCGTAGTGCGGCAGAGAGTGAACGGTGATCGGATCGATCATCGCCTGGCTGGCGGGGATTGGCTCGGCGGTGCCCAGGAGGCGGGCATTGTCGAAAGCTGGGAACAGATCGCCGATGCCGGGAACGATGTCGTCGGCGGGAGTGAGGTAGGTCTGGCCGAGCTGGAGGTAGCCGAGGAGACGGCCGTAGATCTCGTTCGGCAGGTCGGCGAGCGGGGTCAGGCCGTAGAGCTCGTCGATGAACTTGATGACCGAGCTGTGCTCCGAGTATTGCTTGATGATCGCGTGCGCGCTCGCGAACGGCGAGATCACGATGGCCGGGATACGCGGGCCGCCTTCGACTGGATTGCCCTCGGGATCAAGCGCGCGGACCTTGAGCTGCTGGTGGTCATAAAGCCCGTCGGTCTCGTCATAGGTGACGATGATCGCGCTGTTGGCCCAGTATTTGGAGCTTGCGATCGCGTTGACGGTGTCGGCGACGGAAGCCTCGCTGATTTGGGCGTCCGAGTAGCCGGGGTGATCGTCGTTGCCGGCGAAGTCGCCGCGGACGGTTGTGTTCGGGTCTGCGGGCGTGAGGCCGTCGAGGTTGCCGTAGCCGCCGCGCACGTAATAGACGCCGCCGGTGGGCGAGAGATTGCCGTTGGCGACGTCGCTGTAGAAGCTGCTCTGGCCGAACAGGTGCTGCGTGCGCTCCTGCACGTTGTCGGCGACGTAGCCGAAATACTGCGGCCCTTCGTGATGGACGATGTAGTCGGTGTTCGGGCCGAGCTTGGTGTTGTGCGGATCGGTGGGCTCGTTGGCGTAGCCGAGCTCATACCAGGCCCAGTTGGTGGGCGGCAGGTTGTCGCCGGCGATCTCGGCGATGTCGGCCTGGACGTCGGCGAGGTCGAGGTTCGGGTTTTCGTCCTGTGCCACGATCTGCTTGATGTTCTTGCCCATGAAGCTGAGCGGCAGGCTGGCGTAGGTCTGATCGAGCGCCGGCGTGGCCGGGCTCTCATCGTCGGGGCTGTAGGGCGGCTTGTTGGGAACCGTGTCGAGGTTCGAGCCGGGGAACGGTCCCGGATCGGCCACGACCGGCTCACCGCCTGACTCCTTGACCTGCGGGTTCTTGGTGTTGGATGACGCTTCCGACTGATGCAGCGCCCACTGGGTGAGGCCCGACTGGCCGGCGATCAAGGCAATCGCGTTCGGGGTCGATGGTCCTGTCACCGTCTGGTGAAAAGCATCAAACATCGCGAAGCGATCGGCATACTGCCAGAGGAACGGGATCGTGTTGCAGTCGATATGGCTGACGACAAGTTCGGCGGTCTGCTGGGCCGCGAGGCTCGGACCGGCTGTCGGAGGCAGGCCGGTCGATTTTGCGATGATCTGGCCCGACGCGTTGGTTGTGAGGCCTTCCTCGTCGAGTGCGTAACGATCATTGGCCGCGAGCAGCGTCTTCGGATTGACGTGGAGCGAGTCGATGTAGCCGGAGTGGCTGTGATCAACGCTGGAGGTGTCGGCCGGGTAGAGCGGGACGACGGCGCCAGCGGTGTTGGTCACCGTCTGCGGGATCAGGAACGGCGAGACAGTGCTGATGACGGGGGCGCCGGTGGCGCTTGCGCGAACGATCGGCTGGCTGAAGCCGAGGATCTGCGAGGAGGGCTGGTTGAACAGCCCGTCCGCGACCGGGAAGGTGCCGAAGAAATGATCGTAGGAGCGGTTCTCCTGAAAGATCACGAACACGTACTTGATGTTTGCTTTGATCAACGCCTGCTTGGCGGCGTGCGACAGGAGCGGCTCAGCGGCCGGGCTGATCGCGTATTTCATCGCCGGGCTCGACGCGGCGCCCAGAACGACGTCGGGTGTCGCTGCGGCCAGCGCCTGACCTGCCAAAAGTGACGTGGCCGCGATCGTCGCGCCTGTCGATTTCCACCACTGCTTGCGTGTCATCACTGCGTTGTGCCCCGGTCGTGCTGAGTGGCAGATCAGCCCGAATTGGGCGATCCGTCCCGGCGCGGACACTGCCCCGAATTCATGCGCCATTGTGATGACTTTTTAATGAAGCCTTGTGCCGGGATGTTTGCGGTTCTGAGACGTCTCAAGAGGCGGGAGACTTGGCGCACGGCGTGGTGGCGCGAGAGCCCGGTGTGGATGACGATATCGGCGCGCGCGCGCCTCTCGGCGTCTGCCATCTGGCGGGCGATGATCGCGTCCGCCTGTTGGATGGTCATGCGGCGCCGCCCCCGGATGCGGTGGCGGTGAAGGTCGGGTGGGGCCGCGAGCGCCCCGACGAGAT
>CAXUIA010000298.1:0-3427 GCA_964250835.1 uncultured Acetobacteraceae bacterium
CAAAGGGCAGGATCTCGATGCTCGAATAAGGCAGCCGGAGGGCGGCGATCTCCGCCACCAGCCCGAATGACGTCCCGTCACGCGTCGCCGCCCGGCGCAGCAGCTCGATGAAGTCAAACAGGGCCACCAGTCCAGTCAAAGAGGCGATCATCGCGAGCACGGCCGCGCTGAACTGGCGCGCGATATAGAAGGAGAGGGTGGCCGCGACGTTCACGTCAGGTTGTCGCCCGAACCGGCACGGACCACGGCGTCACCTGCAGCGTCGGACCGTAAAGCATGAGTGACGCGACCAATCCCGGCAGCATTGCGTGCACCCAGATCAGCGGGATCAGCATTGGAAAACGTGCGGCCATGTTCTGGATCACCAGGCCGAGCGCCAGCAACGCGACAACCACTCCAATTGCCACCAGCGGCCGCGTGATCGTTCCGTGCCGTGAAAACGCACCCGACAACACCGAGACGAGTGCCACCATCGCGAAGCTGAGCGCCGTAAACGGAGCCGTCAGACGCCGATGCGCCTCGACGAGAAATTTTCCCCGGTCGCGCGCCAGCATCGTGTGCGCGTTGGGATGCAGCAGCTCGGGCAGCGACATCTCCGTGGAGTCACGCAGAGCGGTCTGCCCGTTGTTCCCGCCCGGCGTGAGCGAGATCGTGTTGCGCTCGAACGTCAGCACGTTCAATCGCCCGGTCTCGCGGTCGATCTCCTCGCGCGATCCATTCTCCAGCAGCACGTCCGGCTGCCCGTCCGCACCCTCCACGATACGGCCTTGTTCCGCCAGGATCGTGGCCCGGCTGCTGGCCTGCCGGTCGTCCTCCACCAGGATCCCATGCAGCTGACCGTCCGGCGAGCGCGACCGGACATAAACCATCATCTGATCCGACACCGGGGTGAACACGCCCTCCTGGAGCAGAAAGGCCGCCATCTTGTTGCGTATCTCAAACTCGAAGGTGCGAAACTGATGGTAGCTCGCCGGCACGACCCAGACATCAAGCACCGCGCAGCAGCTGAACGCCACCAGCGCGCAGCCGATCGCCGGCCGCGACAGCGCAAACGGCGACAAGCCCGCTGCACGCATCACCGTCAGCTCGCGGTCCGACATCAGCCGCTGATAGATGAACTGCACCACGACGAACGTCGTGATCGGCAGGATCACCGCCACGAACCCGGGGATCAGCAGCCCCGTCAGCTCCAGGAACACGCGCAGCGACAGGCCGCGATCAACCACCAGCTCGACGAAGCGCAGCGACTGGGTCAGCCAGATCAGGGCAGCGAGCCCGCCGGCGGTCGCCACCAGCGCCACCAGGAGCTGGCGAAACAGGTAGCGGTCGATCCTCGTGATCGTCAGCGCAGACATGGACAGACCCAAGACACCCGCCGCAAACACCATGCCGATCACGCCGAAGTCAACGTGAACCCGACGCACCTCTGCCAAGCGCCGCAGGCCATGAGTGCGCTAGGGTCAAAACCCAATCAGCCGAACAGCCGGGTACGGTGGGTAAGCAGACTCTCCAGTCCGGTGATTCCCCTCACTCACGACGGTATCAGTGGAGCCGAGAGGTAAGCATAAGAGGGGAACGGCATGCGTTGGCACCTTTGGATAGGCTTCGTCGTCGCTTCACTTGTCGTGGGACTGATCCCGGGCCCAGGCGTCATGAGCATCGTTGGATATGCCGTTGGGTCGGGCAAGAAAACGGCACTTGCCTCTGTCGCCGGGATGGCTCTGGGAAACATCACAGCCATGACCCTTTCGGTCGCCGGAGTGGGTGTTCTGCTCACCGCGTCAGCGCTCGCCTTCACGGCGCTGAAGTGGTTGGGAGCGATCTACTTGGTTGGACTGGGGCTGGTCATGCTTATGAAACGAGAGCCCTCCGTGCAAGGTGTCGACCGAGTTTGCGTCCCGATCTCGCCCCGTACCGCTTTTGCCAGCAATATTGCTGTTGGCGTCTTCCACCCCAAGACTATTGTCTTTTTTGTCTCCTTTACGCCTCAGTTTATCGATGTCCGGGGTAACTATGTTGCCCAGGCCGCAATCCTCGTTTGCACCTTCGGTCTGGTCGTCGGTTGCACCGATACGATCTATGCTCTTGCAGCTGCGCGAGCCTCCCGTTTGTTGAGAAGGTCGCGTCTTGCAGTTTGGTCCAAGCGAGCCGGAGGAGGTGTGCTGATCGCATCCGGTGTCGCGACTGCCGCTGTTCAGAACTAGAGCCGGTTTGGGTCGAACCCGGCTGATTGGGTTGGACCTTAGGGCAGAGGCTCCGCGCCTGAACCATCAGTGAGACGGGTCCGCGGGCGGAGCCCCCGGCATTCATCTCTGTCCGACGGCGTCGCGCATCTCAGCCAGCATCTCGCCCAACCCAAGCGCCGGACGCCACCCCGGATACTCCGCCTCGAACCGCCGCGTGTCGCTGATCCACCATTGGTGATCCCCCGCACGCGCAGCGGGCTCATACCTCCACGCCATCGCGCGCCCGGTCAGACTTTCCACGGCAGCGATCGCCTCGATCACGCTGCAATTCACCCGCCGTCCGCCGCCCATGTTATACACTGCGCCGGCCCGGGGCTGTTCCATGAAGCACCAAAACGCGCTTGCCAGGTCGCGTGCGTCGAGATTGTCGCGCACCTGTTTGCCGCCGTGCCCGATCACCGTGTACGGCCGGCCGGTCACCGCGCACTGCACGAGATAGGACAGGAACCCGTGCAACGGAGCGCCCGCATGCCCCGGACCGGTGATGCACCCGCAACGAAAGCAGCCCGTCCGCATCTCGAAATAGCGGCCGTATTCCTGCACCAGGAGGTCGGCGGCCGTCTTGGAGACGCCGAACAGGCTGTGCATCGTCCCGTCGATGCTCATCCGCTCGTCGATCCCCCCATACAGCTCGTGACGGTCCGGCAGCTCCCAGCGGGTCGGCCGCTCGACGAACGGGAGCCGGTTCGGCGTGTCGCCATACACCTTGTTGGTGCTGCAGAAGACGAACACCGCCTCCGGACAGTGACGCCGCACCGCCTCCAGCAGGCCCAGCGTGGCGGTCGCGTTGATCGAAAAATCGGTCGCCGGATCGCGCGCCGCCCAGTCATGCGACGGTTGCGCCGCCGCGTGCATGACCGCCGTGATGTCGCGCCCGTAGCGGCCGAACAGGCGCTCGCCGAGCGAGACGTCGCGTATGTCGGCCTCCAGATGCGTGTAGCGGCCCACCTCGCGCTCGAGCGCCTGCCAGCCGGCGCGCGTGCTCGCGGCCGGCCCGAACAAATCCCGGCGCGTGTCGTTATCGACGCCCACAACGTCCAGACCCTTGTCCGCCAGCAGCCGTGCGCACGCCGCACCCACGAGCCCGCCTGCGCCCGTCACCACCGCCACGCTCAATTTGCCGCGTCCCCGAGCGCCACTCTATCTCTCGCCACCATGTCAGCCCCTGAACAGTTCAACCG
>CAXUIA010000299.1:0-3082 GCA_964250835.1 uncultured Acetobacteraceae bacterium
CAGCAGGCTGCCCACCCGCCTCCCGGCATGCACATCATCGACCACACCGGCCTGATCGAGGCTTTCGACGACACCGCCGCCCTGATCTCGCTGCTTGATCTCGTCATCAGCGTCGACACCTCGACCGCCCATCTCGCCGGCGCTCTCGGGCGTCCCGTTTGGCTGCTCTCTTGCTACGAGCGTTGCTGGCGCTGGCTGACCGACCGCGATGACAGCCCCTGGTATGACAGTCTCCGTCTCTACACGCAGCCCGCTCCTGCCGACTGGACGACCCCGGTCGCCCGCATGCAGGCCGACCTACGCCGGCTGGCGCAAGAGAACGCGCCTTCACGGTCAGCCATGCTCGACCGGCCCGACAAGGCCTCGGCTCGCATCGTCGTTACCGAGGCGATGGCACATCACGAAGCCGGGCGTCTCCGCCAGGCGGTTCACGGCTACGTCGACGCCCTCGCTCGCGATCCCTTCTTTATCGAGGCTCACAACAACCTCGGCAACGCGCTGCGTCAGCTCGGCAGGCTCGATCGCGCCAGAACCTGCTTTCGCCGAGCCCTAGAACTCAGTCCGGACTTCCCGGCCCCGCACTACAATCTGGGCAGCCTGCACGCCGATGCCGGCGAGCTCGACGAAGCGGTCTCCTTTCTGGCCCGCGCGGTTCAGCTCGACCCACTCTTCACCGACGCGCACTTTAATCTTGCCAATGTCCTCGTCCGGCTGAACCGCCACGGCGAAGCCATCAGCGCCTATCGCGAGGCGCTCCGCCTCAACCCCGCCTACGCCGAAGCGCACAACAACCTCGGCCACGCCCTGATCCAGACCGGACGGATCACGGAAGGGATCGCCTGCTTCGGCGAGGCGCTCGCCCACAAGCCCGACTACGCAGATGCCCTCGTCAACCGTGGCTGTGCCCTGCTCGATCTGGACGAGCTGGACGAAGCGATCGCCTGTTTCGGAAAAGCTCTCGCTCTCGACCCCGATCTCAGACAGGCGCACAACAATCTGGGCACCGCGCTGCAGGCGCAGGGCCGACTCCAGGAAGCGTCCGTTGCCTTCGCGCACGCCATCCGCGTCAAACCCGACTACGTCACAGCCTACATCAACCTTGGTGACACACTCTGCCAGTTGAAGCAGTTCAAAGAATCGGAAACTTGCTACCAGAAAGCAATCGAACTCGACCCGGCCAATGCCCACGCCCACAACGGCCTAGGCAGCACGCTCGGCGAGCAGGGCAAGCTTGGTCCCGCTACTGTCGCCTACCGGCAGGCGCTCGCTCTCGATCCGGTCAAGACCGAGGCGCACAACAATCTTGGCAATGCCCTGAAGGATCAAGGCCTGCTGACCGAGGCGTTGGCGCACTACACAAGAGCGCTCGAGATCAGGCCCGACTACCTCACAGCCTTCTCCAACCGCCTCTTCACGCTCAACTACCTGCAAAACCAACCGCCCGAGACCGTCTGCAACGAGGCGCGACGCTACGGCGCGCTCGTTTCGTCCCGCGCCGTCCCGAAAACCGTTTGGCGCCCCCGCCAGCCCGGCAGCCCAATCCGCGTCGGCCTCGTCTCCAGCGACCTACGCAATCACCCGGTCGGCTACTTTCTCGAGACAATCCTGGCCGCCATCGATCCTGCCCGCCTGACGCTGCTCGCCTTTCCTTCGCAGAAGACGGAGGACGACCTCACCGCCCGCATCAAGCCATTCTTCGGCGCCTGGACCCCGATCGTGGGCCTCTCCGACCAGGCCGCCGCCCGGCTCATCCACGCGCTTGGCGTCGACGTCCTGATCGATCTCTCCGGCCACACCGCCAACAACCGCCTGCCCGTCTTCGCGTGGCGCCCCGCCCCTGTCCAAGCTGCCTGGCTCGGCTATTTCGCCACCACCGGCGTCGCCGAGATCGACTATCTGATTGCTGACCCCCATGTCGCGCCGCCCAGCGAGGAGACCCATGTCACCGAGACCGTCTGGCGCCTTCCCGAAATCTACTACTGCGTCAGCCCGCCCGCGGGAGCGCCCGACATCGCGCCACTGCCCGCCCTGACCACCGGCTCCATCACCTTCGGCTGCTTCAACAACCTCACGAAGCTCAACGACGCCGTCCTCGCCGTCTGGTCGCACATCCTCCACGCGATCACGGACAGCCGCCTGATCCTCAAAGCCCCTCAATTCCGCGACGAGAACATGCGCGAGACCACACGCGCCCGGTTCGCCGGCCTGGGCATCGAGGGCGACCGCCTGATCATCGAACCTCCGTCCTGGCGCGCCGACTATCTCGGCGCCTATGGCCGCATCGACATCGCACTCGACCCGTTTCCCTATCCAGGCGGCACCACCAGTTGCGAGGCACTCTGGATGGGCGTCCCGGTGCTCACCCGGCGCGGCAACAGCTTCCTTTCGCACGCCGGCGAAACGATCCTGCACAATGCCGGCCTGCCCGACTGGATCGCGACCGATGACGACGACTACGTTGCCCGCGCAATCCGCCTCGCAGCCGATCCCGCCCACCTCGCCAATCTGCGCGCCGGGCTACGATCCCAGGTCCTGGCCTCACCCCTGTTCGACGCGCCCCGCTTCGCCCGGCATTTCGAAGATGCCATAGACGGCATGTGCAAGCATCGACCCTGACACTTGTCCAAGTCGAACCTCGCCTCGACGACCCACTTTACCCGGACACGCTCGCCTTCCGGCGGCGCCTGCTCCGTCACCCACTCAATCTTGACTTCACCGCCGCCGAGATCTCTGCCGAGCCCCGCTGCATCCACCTCGCCCTGCGCGACGAGGCCGGCACCATCGCAGGCACACTGCTCCTCGTCCCGCCCGACGCGCACGGCACCGCCAAGCTCCGTCAGATGGCGATCGAACCGACCCTTCAGCGCCAGGGCCTCGGCGCCAAGCTCGTGGGGGCCGGCGAAGCCGAACTCATCCGCCGCCATGCCGTCACCATCACGCTCGCCGCCCGCGCCCCAGCCATCCCGTTCTACGGGAAGCTCGGTTACAAGCCGGTGGGCGAGCCCTACATCGATCTCACCATTCCGCATCTCCGGATGGACAAGCACCACCCAAAGGCCTGAATGCCCACTCTCCTCCTCGT
>CAXUIA010000299.1:3092-3423 GCA_964250835.1 uncultured Acetobacteraceae bacterium
CCTTCCCCCCCGCGACCCTCGCCGGGGACGCCGTCCCGCTCAGCCTGATCACCCGTCAGGCGCGCGCCGCCGCCCGCCACCGCGATCGCGTCCCAGCGGACTTCGCCGCCACCGTCACGCTCGACGAGCACCGCAAGGCAGCCGACTACACAGTCGCCAAAGCCAAGCTCGCCGCGCTCTCCAGTGCCGTCGATACCGTCATCACCCTCGTCTGGGTCCTCGCCGGCCTGAACCTCCTCTCAACCACCCTCGACCTAACTGTCACCCCGTCGCTCGGCCGAGAACTCCTCCTCATCGCCATCGTCTTCGCCGTCCCCGCCCTCGTCACCCT
>CAXUIA010000300.1:0-430 GCA_964250835.1 uncultured Acetobacteraceae bacterium
CACCCCGGCCCCCGGGGCCCCGGGCCCCCCCCCCAGCCCGCCCACCCCGCCCCGCCGCGATCAGGCCCGCGCTGCCGCCGCAATCCTCCGCGCGCAACCGGTGAAGCGGATCGTCTGCTCGCCGCTTTCCCGCGCCCGCGAGACCGCTGACATCGTCGCGGCCGCACACAACCTCCCCCTCACCATCGACGAGGAGCTACGCGAAGTCTCCTTCGGCGATCGCGAAGGCGAGGTGATGGGTTCCTGGTACGAGGATTGGCTCAACGGCCTTTCCACTCCGCCCAACGGCGAAAGCTTCGATGCGCTGTCCGCCAGGGGTGCCGCCGCCATCACGCCCCATCTCACCGGCCCCGGTCCCGTGCTGTTCGTCGCCCACGGCGCCCTTTTCCGCGGGATCCGGCGCGCGCTCGGCCAGACCATCCACGTCCGC
>CAXUIA010000300.1:460-3420 GCA_964250835.1 uncultured Acetobacteraceae bacterium
ACGGCGCCCCGCTCGAATGCTGCCCGGAACCGGATGGCTGGCGCATCACCTTGTTGCATCCAGACAACAACACCAAGGCATAAACCCGGAACCTACGCCGTAGACTGTAACTCCCGGTTCGTACGTGCCAGGAACGTCCATCACCTGGAACGATCCGATGTCACGCACACGAGCCGTTCTCGCCCTGGCACTCGCCATCCCGACGGCAAGCGCACATGCCGCCGACAATGGCACCGTCGCCGGCATCGAGGCGCGTCTGCGTCATCTCCGGTCCGAACTCGACCAGATCAAGCAAAATCTCGCCCGCCGGCAGGCCGCCGTCGCCCAGGCGCAGGCGGTCGCAACCGAGGCTCGCGCCGAGGCTCGCCGAGCCGAGCAGCGCGCCAATGCGCTCGCGCTCGCGCCCTACTCCGGACGGAGCTTCACCACCTCCTCGACGAGCGTGCTCGGCTCCGAGGCGGCACCTCCGCCCTCGTCCTCTATCAACGGTCTCGGCGGCCACGCCATTGGCACCGCCGGCCAGCAGCGCGCAACACCGATCGGCGAATACGGCCGTTTTCAGGTCGGTGCCGTTTCCATTCAGCTCGGCGCGATCTTCGATGCGACCGCCATCGTCCGCACGCGCAACGAAGTCGCCGACCTCACCTCGAGCTGGAACGCGATCCCGTTCGCGCAAAGCCCGCTCTATCACGAGCCCGAGTTCCGCGGCAGCGCGCGCGGCTCGCGTTTCGCGATCCTCATCGAAGGCCAGCCAGCAGCCGCCACCCGCGTCGCCGGCTACGTCGAAACCGATTTCCAGTCTTCCGGCATCAGCTCGAACTCTAACGAGAGCAACAGCTATACGCTGCGCGTCCGCCAGGCATACGGAACGCTTGACCGCAACGATCTCCATTTCCACCTGCTTGCCGGCCAGGCCTGGAGCCTCCTCACACTGAACCGTATCGGCATCACGCCGCGCCAGGAGCAGGTCCCGCTTACCATCGACAGCGGTTACGTTCCCGGCTTCAACTACACTCGCCAGGAGCAGCTTCGTTTCAGTCGAGATTTCGACAATCGCCGCCTCTGGCTCGGTCTTTCCTTTGAAAGCCCTGCAACCTCCTACTACGTCAGCAACGCCAACAGCACCGGCGTCATCGGCGGCACGCCCAACTACACCAACCCGGGCGGCTCGCTTCTCAACTCGACCGCCAACTACTCCGACGAAATCGCCCCGGATGTCATCGGCAAGATCGCCTTTGACCCATCCTTCGGCCATTATGAACTCGACGGTCTCGCCCGCTTCTTCCACGATCGCGTCACCGCCACCGTTGCAAACAGATCCGGACGCGACAACACCGTGCTCGCCGGCGGCGTCGGCGGCGGCTTGATCCTGCCGATCGTCGGTCCCAAACTCACCGTCCAAGCCTCGGGCTTGGTGGGGCAGGGCATCGGCCGCTACGGTGTGGGCCAACTTCCCGACGCCACCATCAGCTCCAACGGATCGCCGATCCCGCTCCCAGAGGTCCAGGCGCTGATCGGCGCAATCTATCATCCGACGCCCCGGTTCGACCTGTTCGCCTACGTCGGCACCGAACAGATCGGCAAGCGGTCCTTTAACGAGGTCAACGGGAGAACGCTGCTGTCCTACGGCTACGGCAACGGCAACTACTCCGACGCCGGCTGCAACACCGAAGGCTCCGCCCTCGCCTGCGTCGCCAACACGCGCGGCATCACCCAGGGCACGCTCGGCGGCTTCTGGCGCTTCCTGCACGGCCCTTTCGGCACCCTCCAGGTCGGCACCAGCTGGGCCTACACACAGCGCACCGCCTTCTCCGGCCTCGGCGCCACCAGGGGTTCGATCGTCACGCCCAAAACCGATGAGAACGTCATCATGTTCTCATTCCGCTACCTGCCGTTCCTTTAAAGCCCAGCGCCCGCACGCGGAGGGGTTTGGGGCAGGGCTTCAACATGCTATCCGCGCCAAGATAGAGCGCAGTGGAGCCCGGATTTGAGACGTCTCGCCGTAGCGGCCTTTCTTCTCGGCGCTCCGTTCGCCCAAGCCGACGACCTCCACGCCCTGATGCGCTACCCCACGCTGCACGGCTCCAGGATCGTTTTCGTCGCCCACGGCAATCTCTGGCAGGTCGACCGTCAGGGTGGCGCCGCGTCCCGACTGACCGCCGACCCCGGCCAGGACGCCATGCCGCGCTTCTCACCCGACGGGCGGTGGATCGCGTTCACCGCCAGCGATCAGGGCAATCAGGATGTCTACGTCATTCCGGCCACGGGTGGACAGGCGATGCGCCTCACCCACCATTCCGACATCCTTCCAGAGACGCCGACCCGGTGGGGTCCCAACAATCTCGTCCTGACCTGGACCCCCGATTCCAAAAACATCGTCTTCCTCAGCCGCAACGACGCCTGGAACCCCGCGGTGCAGCGTGCCTACACGGTGCCCGTCACGGGCGGCCTGCCGACGCCGCTGCCGCTCGACACCAGCGGCTTTCTGACCTACGGCCCCGACGGACACAGCATCGCCTTTAACCGCTGGATGCGCGATTTCCGCACCTGGAAGCGTTACGACGGCGGCCTCGCCCAGACCGTTGATACCTACGATTTCGACACCAAGGCCCTGACCCGCATCACCACCTGGCACGGCACCAACACCTCTCCGATGTGGGCCGGCCGCAAGATCTATTACTTGTGCGACAATGATGCCGCGCGCCGTCGCAATATCTGGGTCTACGACCTCGACACCAAACAGTCCCGCCAAGTCACGCACTTCACCGATTACGACATCGAGTTCCCTTCCCTCGGCGACACCGGTCTGACGTTCGGGAAGGGCGGCCAGCTGTTCGTCGTCGACCTTCCGTCCGAGCAAACTCACGCGCTCGACATCACCACGCCGGACGACGGCACCCGCACGGAGCCGCGCACCGTCAAGGTCGGCGGCATGATCCGCGACGAGGACACCGCCAACC
>CAXUIA010000301.1:0-3415 GCA_964250835.1 uncultured Acetobacteraceae bacterium
TCGCGACCCCTCTCGGTCAACCACTCTGGATCAGCGACGAATATGGCCTTCGCTACCGAACCTGAGCTTCGGCCGCCGGCGAACTCAGCACCAAAATGTCCGTGATTCGCTCACCATCTGGTCGAGTCGGAGGAGGTGTGAGAATGCGCGGCTACGTGCAGTCGCAAGGCCTGGGTCGACTGACGATGGCCGACCCCGCCGGCGCGGATCAGGCGGCGTGAGCGCCGCGTTGCTCAGTGAGGAGGACGCGTCGACCCACCCGAAACCTCGGTTTTGGGATATGAGGGACAGCGTTGACGGCAACGTCGCCTGGGTGGCCTATCTTGACGGTCTCCATGAACCACTCTGGGTCAGCGACGAGCAAGGCCTCTACATCCGGACTCCAAACCGGTAAGCGCGCTGACCACCACCGCGCCGGTCCGGCTCTTTCCATCGCGCACCGCTTTGCCTAGATACGCGCCATGATGTTCAATAAAGACCAGTCCGCCGCTGACCGCCTCGCCGAACAGGCCAAGGCGAGAAAGGCGATGCTCGAAAAGTTCCGCGCCAAGCCCGGCCCGGACGATCCGGAGTTCCAGGCCCGCCAGGCCGAGCGGATCGCCATTGCCGAAGCCCGCGAGCAACGGGTGGCTGAGCGCAAGGCCGCCAAGGAGGCCGAAGCCGCACGGATCGCAGCCGAGAAGGCCGCCCTCGAAGCGCAGCGCGAGCGCGAGGCCGCCGAACACGCCGCCTATCTCGCGCGCAAAGCCAATGACGCCGCCGCCGCCAACGCGGAAGCCAAGGCGCGTGCGCTCTCGCTCGCCGCCGAACAGAAGGCGGCGCGCGACGCCCGCTACGCGCGACGCAAGGCACGCTGATTTCCTTAACCTCTTGCTTACCTCAGCCTTCGATACTGACCCGGCCTTGAAAGGGCCGTCATGTCGACAAAAGAACCAATCGATGGAGTTGTCGGATCTGCGTCCGCCAACTTTTCGCCAGAACGGCTGAGCAGCGAGCGAGTCACGACGCTGTCGCGGCGCAGCGGAGCCTCAGCGGCCAGTTCGCTGGCGTGTTGTCTGTTCGTCGTTATCATCTTCTGGCACGAGGGCCACCACCGCTACCTTGTAGGGCTGCTCAGCACACTCCTCACGTTGCACGGCATTGCCGTCGCAAGGCACCTGGCGGACGTGAGGTCGGCGCGCCGCGCGCACAGCGTGACCGTGGCATGCGTCATTACCGCTCTCGTGGCCCTGGTCTGGGCCACTGTTCCCATCGAGCTTGCACCTCATGCCTCGCCCCAACATCGCCAGCTGTTGGTCTACATCGCGACCGGGCTGATCTCGTCGAGCATCCTTCTCAGCCCCGTCCTGCCCGCGTCGCTCCTCTTCGCCGGCATCAACGCGATCGGCCTAATCGCCGTCACTCCAATCATCGAGCCCGGGATCGCCGTCGAGCACAGCCTCTTGATCACCATCTACGTGATCTTGATCTGCATCGCGGCGTATCACCAAAGCCGCGACTTTGATCGCCGTATCCGCAACGAGCTGACGGTGACCGAACAGAGCGACATCATCGGCATGCTGCTGAGCGACTTCGAGGCGAACGCCAGTGACTGGCTTTGGGAGACCGACCAGGACCTGCGCCTGCAGCGCGTGTCAACGCGCCTCGCATCGCTCCTCGGCCTTCAGCCTTCCCTGCTCCAGGGCGCCTCCTTGCGTGGCTGGATCAGCCAGGGCCTGCGCGAGGCGGGCGCAGACAAGGGCGACGCAACCGCTTTGCTCAAAACGTTTGCTGATCGAACTGCGTTCCAGCACCAGCACGTCTACATCATTGCCGGTCGCGAACCGCGCTGGTTCGCGCTCACCGGCCGTCCAATCATCGACGCCGCAGGCTGCTTTGCCGGCTACCGCGGCGTCGGCTCCGACCTGACCGCGATCCGGCGTTCCGACGCGCAGATCACCTACCTCGCTCACTACGACAGTCTGACCGGACTGCCGAACCGAACCAAGTTTCGCGAGACGCTTGCCGACATCTGCGCCCGCCGCCAGGACGTTACTCTGTTCGTGCTCGATCTCGACGGTTTCAAAGCGGTCAACGACACGCTCGGCCATCAGGTCGGAGATGCGGTCCTCGTCGAGGTTGCTGGCCGCCTCCGTGCTTGTTTGCCCGAGGGGGACATGGCAGCCCGCCTCGGCGGTGACGAGTTCGCCATCCTGCACATGTCCGACAATGAGGATCGCGCCACGTGTCTCGCTCAGTGTCTCATTGAGAGCTTGAGCGTGGAGTTCAAGTTTGGCAGCGTGACCGCCGATATCGGGCTCAGCGTCGGCCTCGCCTTGCCGCGCGACGCAGGTGTGGAGCCCGAAGATCTGATGAGGGCGGCCGACCTTGCCCTGCACCGCTCCAAGGTTGCCGGCCACGGCCAATGGAACCTCTTCACGCCGTCGATGGCGGCACGCGCCCAGGAACGGCAAGCTCTTCAGGCCGATCTGCGCAGCGCGATCGAGCACAACGAGCTCACGCTCGACTTCCAGCCAATCATCGACTTCGCCAACGGCAACATCGTTGCGGCCGAGGCCCTCGTCCGCTGGCTGCACCCGACGCGCGGCCGCATTTCGCCTGCCGACTTCATCCCGGTTGCCGAGGAATCCGGTCTCATCCTGCCGCTCGGCGCTTTGGTGCTTCGCCGCGCCTGTCAGGTCGCCGCCACTTGGCCCGGCAATCCCCGCATCGCGGTCAATCTCTCGCCCGTGCAGTTTCGCGACCCGGGTCTGCTGTCGCTCGTCGACCGTGTACTCGCCGAAACTGGACTGCCCGCGCATCGTCTTGAGCTCGAGAGCACCGAGTCGGGCTTCCTCGATGCGCTCGACTCGACCGTCTCGTGCCTCAACGCGCTGCGTTCCCGCGGCGTGCACATCGCGCTCGACGATTTCGGAACCGGATATTCCTCGTTGAGCTATCTGCGTTCTTTCCCGTTCGACAAGGTCAAGATCGACCAGTCCTTTATCCGCGACCTCGGCGCCAATGACGACGCGATTGCCATCGTTCAAGCCATCGTCGGTATGGCCGGCAGCCTCGGCATGCGCACCACCGGCGAGGGTGTCGAAACGTCGTTGCAGGCCGACATTCTGCGCAGCACCGGCTGCAGCCAGGTGCAGGGCTATCTTTTCGGCCGCCCCTGCTCGGCAGCAATGATCACCGACATGATGAGCCCGAAAACCGCGCGTGAGAGCAGCTCCACGCTCGAAGTCGCCGCAGTCTAAGTCTCGGGCCCTGCCCCGAACCCGTCATGCGTGAGCACGCCATGGGCGTGACGGGGCCAGTGCCCCAGACCCGCCGACAACCCCGACGCAACCAGCGGGCCGGTTGCTCCTCCGGGTCTGGGGCCGCTGGCGCCAGCGGGGTTCGGGGCAGCGCCCCGTTCCTGAACCAGCCC
>CAXUIA010000302.1:0-1423 GCA_964250835.1 uncultured Acetobacteraceae bacterium
CCGGAGATGAAGGCGTTTCAACCGTGCTTGGATGTTGTTTCACGCACGGTGGAGGGCTGCGATAGACACCCTTAGAGCAGTTCTGGCTTGCGTAGAGTCGGGTGTTTTGATTCACGGTGCCGAGGCGGCGTGAAGAGGCCCGGCATGGCAGCACCTTTGTCCCAGGATCTGCGCGAGCGGATCGTTCGCAGCGTTGATGGCGGTGGCTCGGCCCGTGCGGCGGCCAGGCGGTTCGAGGTGAGCCCATCGGCGGCCATCAAGCTGGTAGGGCGGGTGCGCGAGACCGGTAGCATGGCGCCAGCGAAGATTGGTGGTCATCGCCGTCCCATCCTGGAGCCCCACGCCGCCACGGTGCGGGCGCTCGCCACGGTGAAAGGCGGCACCACGCTGAAGGAGATCCGGGCTGGGCTGAACGCACGCGGCATCGAGGTGAAGGCGCTGTCCACAATTGCCGACATGCTGCACCGGCTCGGGCTGTCGCACAAAAAAAGAGCCTGAGGGCGGCCGAGCAAGACCGGCCCGACGTCGCCCGCCACCGCACGCGATGGCGCATCTGGCAGCGCTTCATGGACGGCGAGCGCTTCGTGTTCCTGGACGAGACCGGTGCCGCCACCAACATGACCCAGCTGCGCGGCTGGGGGCCACGTGGCGAGCGCCTGGTCGATGCCGCGCCGCATGGGCACTGGCGCACCACCACCTTCCTGGCCGGACTCAGGGCAAGCGGGATCATCGCGCCCTTCGTGCTCGATGGCCCGATGACCGGGGACGTGTTCAGGGCCTATGTGGAGCAGATGCTGGCGCCCGCCCTGCTGCCCGGCGATGTCGTGGTCATGGACAACCTCGCCGCGCACAAGGTCGCCGGTGTTACCCAGGCCATCCGGGCGGTCGGTGCGAGCGTGATGTACCTGCCGCCTTACTCACCCGATCTAAACCCCATCGAGCAGGTCTTCGCCAAGCTGAAGACATTGCTGCGCAAGGCGGAAGCCCGGACCAGGGACGCCCTATGGGACACCATTGCCGCCCTGCTCAACGCCTTCGCGCCCGCCGAATGCCAGAACTACATAACCAACTCGGGATATGAGTTCGTGTAAGTCAAAAAGGCTCTAACGATCTCGGGTTCCTCTTCCCGTTGGCATGACACGGACGGAAACATTGCCATCGGAATACATCGCGCGATCCTTACAGCTTACCCCAGGACGAGGGGTCGATACGCGTCAGGGTCTTGCCGTAGCTGTCGATCAGAACCGCTTCGAGGACATCGGCCCATTCGCGTGTTCGATCTTGCCAAGTCGATCCTCGGCCTTTGATCCTCGCGAAGATGCGCCGGCCATCATGGCGCGCCGGCTCCTGCTCTCCGCCTACAGCCAACTCGAGAAGCTTGAAGCGAAGCCTCGGGAAGCGCCCGGCTATCGCCCCCTCAAGC
>CAXUIA010000302.1:1433-3413 GCA_964250835.1 uncultured Acetobacteraceae bacterium
CCCTCAAGCAGTTCCGCATCGTCCCGCGTGCCAAGCTGGTGAACGAAAAGGATGCCCGCGTCCGAACTCAGGACATCCCGCATTCGCTTGATGAGAAAGCCGTATTTCTCCTGGACGTTGGCTAAGGTGTCCAGAAAGTCTACATCGTTGCGGAAGTCATGATGGTATTCGATCCCCGTTGCCTCATCCAGAACGAAGGCATGACCGCTGCACGCATTATTCCGGAGCGAGAGCTGTTGAGGATTGACGATTTCCCTGAAGTCGGTGCGGATCGCCCGCGCGACACTGGGTGCTAACGCGATGACCCAATCAAAGACGTAGGCCTCGGGCTGATCGACAATCTGCCGGATTTGCCAAGCTGTCTCGCAGGATGGTCCTAGACTTATGACTTTCGTGAAGGCCATAGCGACTGCACCGCTGCCCCAAGCCTGTTCGCGTCCATCGAGTAGAGCGAAACCATGCGCAATCCGGCATCGCCGCGTGCCCGCTTGACGATCAGCGAGACACTGCTGGATATCACAACGCGCCGATGCGAGCCAACCGGCGGCAGACGACATTCATGCAACGTGCAGGCGGTTCGAAAAGCGTTTGCATCGCTGCCCGCATGTTGTAGCAAACGGCCTCCGCCGTACCAAGCAGCATAGCTTGATGGAGAGCCTGCATGATTGATTACCGAGCAGTTATTGCGCGCCATCGGATCGTGCCGAAGGGCGTCTTACACGTCGGCGGATATCATGGCCACGAGAACGAGCATTATATCGATATGGGATTCAAGAGTTGCTTGTTCATCGAAGCTTCCGCGCCTACCTTCGAAGTCTTGAAGAAAAATTTGGAGGGGACCGGCAGCTATTGCGAAAACTACGCGATTTCGGACACGAATGGCACCGTCGAGCTCCATGTTGTTGACCACGAGATGTCATCGTCCCTGCTTTCGCTGAAGGGGCATTCCACGATCTACCCGTGGATCAAGGAAACTCACACGGTTCAGGTCGAGGCGATCCGCCTCGACGATCTTGTCGCGCGCGAGCCATATCGCGGTATGGAGTTCAACTTCATGAACGTGGACGTCCAAGGGGCCGAGATGCTAGTCCTTGGTGGAGCCATCCAGACGCTCAAGAAGATGGATTTCTTGAACCTCGAGGTCAACTTCGACGAACTATATGAAGGCGCTCCGCACGTTCGAGATCTTGATCACTTTCTGGCAGCGCTCGGCTTCACGCGGGCTGACACCATAATGGTGCACGGAACCTGGGGAGATGCGATCTGGGTGAAAGATCGCCTTACGGTGGCTCTCAGCCCATGAACTGCGGGCAGGTCGTATGATGCCGGCGTGTCGCATTTGCATGAGCGTGCCATCCGTTCGATCGGAGGGGACGCGCGGCGGCACGCTAGGCCGGCAAGGCTGGACGTCAAAGAGGACCTCTTCACGGTGACAGACGAAACCAGTCGAAAACGACTTGCGCCGGAAGAGGCTCTGCGAAGTTTAACAACTGATCATCGTCGCCTCATTTGCCAGGCCTCGTTCGAGGAGCCGATCCACAGTCCGGCTGGATACACTATTGAGGCGGCCGCGACAGAGAGTGACAGCCCACGCCGTATCGAGGCTTTGCACATCACGCAGTTTGGCCGATTTGGAAACCTGCTCGTGCAGATTGGACACGCGCTCGACGTCGCATATTATCTCGGCGTTGATACGATCTACTACGACATCACCGTACAGGCACCAGGCGTGTTTGAAGACTCTAGGCCCGGCGAGATCGACGGGAAGCGGCTCATCGCGATAAGTCATGCCTCGCCTTCTGTCGAGAAGACCCTGAAAGGCACGTTCTGGTCGCTACATCTCCTAATCGCGCCCGAGATGCAAGACTTGTGTAAGCGCGATATCGTACCGTCCCAGAAGTTGTTCGCCCTGCTGTTCAGTGAAATCCGCGACAATCTCTTTCCCGTGCAATCAATCGATGTCATTGCTCATTTCCGGGG
>CAXUIA010000303.1:0-3395 GCA_964250835.1 uncultured Acetobacteraceae bacterium
CCGCACCCTGGCCGAGGCGCTCGCCGCGGGCCTGCTTCTCGGCCTCTTCCGGGCTGCGGGCGACGTTGGCCGTCACCGGCAGCGACACCTCGGGGTGCAGCACGACGCGGACCGTGGACAGCCCGAGCGTCTTGATCGGCTGGTCCAGCACCACCTGGGAGCGGTTGATGGTCAGCCCGCCGGCCACGCAGCCATCGGCGATATCGCGCGCCGAGACCGAGCCGTACAGGCTGCCGGAGTCGCTGGCCTGGCGGATGATGACCACGGACATCTGGCCGATCCGCTCGGCCAGCCGCTCGGCCTCCTCGCGGCGGCGGATGTTCTGCGCCTCCAGCTGGGCGCGCTGGGTCTCGAACTGCTCGCGGTTCGACTTGTTGGCGCGCAACGCCATCTTCTGCGGCAGCAGGAAGTTGCGGGCGTAGCCGGGCTTGACGCGCACCACGTCGCCCATCTGCCCAAGCTTCTCGACCCTTTGCAGCAGGATCAGTTCAACGGCGGCCATGACGGGGGCTCCTCAGGCCAGGATGTAGGGCAGCAGGGCGAGGAAGCGGGCGCGCTTGATGGCCTGCGCCAGCTCGCGCTGCTTCTTCGCCGAAACCGCGGTGATGCGGGAGGGGACGATCTTGCCGCGCTCGCTCAGGAAGCGGGACAGCAGGCGCACGTCCTTGTAGTCGATCTTCGGCGCGTTCGGGCCGGAGAACGGGCAGGACTTGCGCCGGCGATAGAATGGCCGGCGGGCGCCGACGGCGGCGCGGCGGGCGGCGGGATTGACGTCGGTGGTATCGGACATTTTACAGAATTCCCGGGTCTACTCGATTTCCTGAAGGTCGCCGTATCGGGGTGACGCCCCGTCGTCGAGACCGGAGCGGGCGCGGAACTCTTCGCGTTCGTCGTAGCCGCGCTTGCGGCCGGAATCGAAGCGGCCGGCGGGCTTGGGCCCGCGAAAGCCGCGTTCACGGTCGTCGGACTTGCGGGCGAGAATGGCCGACGGGGCTTCGTCGATCGTTTCGACACGGATCGTCATGAAACGAAGGACATCCTCGTTCAGGCCGAGCTGCCGCTCCATTTCCTTGACCGACGCCGGCTGGGCGTCGAGGCCGAGAAGCATGTAGTGCGCCTTGCGGTTCTTCTTGATCCGGTAGGCGAGCGAGCGAAGGCCCCAATACTCGCGCTTCTGGATCGTGCCGCCGTCGGTGCCGAGCTGGGTGCCGATTTCGTCGGCGATGGCCTCGACCTGCTGTTGAGTGACGTCGTTTCGTGCAATCAGCACGGTTTCATAAAGCGGCATGTGATCTCCCTGTGGCTGATCAACCCGCCTCCTCCCCCATGGGAGGATTGCTGCCCTTGGGGGCATGGGTATAGCCGGCGCTCGCCGTGAACGCCGGCAGGGAAGCGGCGGGTTAGATCATTGGGCGGACGACGACGCAAGAGGCGAGACGCCACCGACTTGTCACAACCAGGCGGGATGCCGGCTGCTAAGACCTGCTCGGTTTAAGCGGAGGCGGGATGTGTTCGTGACATCGACGAGGCGGGACGGGCCGGTTTGGAAGCTGCTTGGTGCAGGGGCCTGCCTTGCGGCGGTGCCGGCTGCAGCCGTGCCGGCGCATGCGGCGGGGGTGCAGTTCGGGACGCTGTTCGCCACCACCAGCATCTATTCTGGCGCCGGCTCGCTCGCCGTGGGTGGGGCGCTGCCGAACAGCACGGGTGTCAAGGCCGTCGCCAACGGCAGCTATCCGGCGGTGTTCAACAACGCGACAATCGATGGCAATTTCGGGGTGGCGTCACCGATCGAGCTGACATCGTTCCTCGCGATCTCGCTGGACAATCTGGGCGTGCTGGTCGGGCCGCCCACCGGCTACGTCGACGTGACGGGACGCACCGGGATCGTGACGAGCTTCAGCTCGAAGTCCGAGCTGGCGCTCAACGCGTCGAGCGACGGCACGGCGCTGACCTTCAGCGGCTACCGGTCGACGGTGGGATCGCTCGACATCTCGAATGCCAACACGGCGGGGCACATCGATCCGACCGACACCGACATCACGCCCGCGACGCCGCGCTCGGTGGTGGAGGCGGACCTCGGTGGTGCGATCAGCGCCACCGACACTGAGTCCTACAGCGGGAACAACGGACGCGCGTCGGTGCTGGTGCGCGGGGCGGGCACGCCGGACGCCTACGTGACGACGGGAAACGCCGGCAACGGCAGTGGCACCGAGCCGGTCGCGATCGTGCAGAGCACGGGCGTGCAGACGATCGCGCCGCACGCCGCCAACCCGCTTGCCACCACGGTCGGCGTGCTGCAGGGGACGCCAGGGGCCAAGAACGGGTTCCAATACGGCTTTTCCGTCGCAAGTCTCGGCGATCCGGTCGACAAGTCCGGCAAGGACGACAACTTCCGCGGTCTTCGTTTGTTCAACAACAATATCTATGTCTCGAAGGGGAGCGGCGGCAACGGTGTCGACAGCGTCTACCAGGTGACGGTGCCTGGCGGTGCCACCAATGTCGCGAGCGCTGCCGCCCAGACGACGATCAGCATCCTGCCCGGCTTTCCCACCACGCTCGCGAGCGGGACGCCGACATTCTTTCCGTTCGGGATCTGGTTCGCCAACGCGACCACGCTCTATGTGGGTGATGAGGGCTCGCAGAGCCTGAGCGCCGATCCGAACGCCGGACTGCAGAAGTGGATCTTCGACGGCACGACCTGGAAGCTTGCCTACGTGATCAGTGCCGGGCTCAATCTGGACCAGGCCTATGGCGTCGCGAACTACCCTTCGAACGTGCAGCCGGCCACGACGGGACTTCGCAACATCACCGGCAATGTGCAGGGCAACACGGTCACGATCTTCGCGGCGACCGCGACCTATAGCGGGCTCGCCGATCCGGGAGCCGATCCGAACTCCGTGGTCGAGGTTGTCGACCAGCTGGATGCGACGGCACCGCCGGCGGGGCAGGCGTTCCGGACGATCGCGCCGGCAATCTCGGGCGTGGTGTATCGGGGCTTGGCCTACGTGCCGTGCACAAGTGTTGCGGCTTGCGTGAGGAATAGCCGCATTTTAGGGCAGTAGGCCGGGGCTTCGCCCCGGGACCCCAATGGGACCTGAGGCCCAGGCCCCGTTTGGCAAGCGGGCCTGGGGCGGCTCGCTCCATCGGATTTCGGCGCAGAGCCTCGGTTCTACATCAATCTCCGCCAGACAAGCGTGGTGAGTTCGCCAAGATGCTCCCGCCAGGGACGGTTGCGCCACGCTGTCAGCGTGATCGGGTGAGCGGCGTCGAACCATGATTGAAGCATGCGCTCGACGTCATCCGCCGTGCGTCGCCCCAGGATGACGGCATCGACCTCGTTGTTGATCTTGGCGCTGCGGCGATCGAGGTTCGACGAGCCGATCGAGGTCCAGACA
>CAXUIA010000304.1:0-3391 GCA_964250835.1 uncultured Acetobacteraceae bacterium
ACGCTGGGGCATGCGCGGCGCGCCCGTCCTGGCGGGCGGTGCGGGGGACAATGCGGCGGGCGCTGCGGGCCTGGGTGCGATCGCGCCGGGCAGCGCGTTCATCTCGCTCGGAACGTCGGGTGTGATGTTCGTCACCACCGACCGGTTCCTGCCCAATCCCGACGACGCGGTGCATGCGATGTGCCATGCGGTGCCGGCGACCTGGCATCAGATGGGTGTGACGCTGTCGGCGGCGGCGTCGCTTGCCTGGTGGGCGGGGATTGCCGGGAAGGACGAAGCCTCGCTGCTGGCCGAAATGCCGGAGGTGGCTCGACCGAGCGAAGCGCTGTTCCTGCCCTATCTCGCGGGAGAGCGCACGCCGTACAACGACGGATCGATACGCGGCGCGTTTGCCGGTCTGACGTTGGGGACCGACCGTGCGTCGCTGACGCAGGCGGTGCTGGAAGGTGTGGCGTTTTCGATGCGCGACTGTCTCGATGGGCTGACCCGCGCGGGCAGTTCGGTTGCGGAGGCGGACGTGATCGGCGGCGGATCTCGCAGTCGTGCGTGGGTGAGTATCCTTGCGTCCGTACTTGGGATCAAGCTGCATCGATTGGCGCAGGGCGATCATGGCGGCTCGTTCGGCGCGGCCAGGCTGGGGAGGCTGGCGGTCACGGGAGAGGATGTGGCGAGCGTATGCCTGCCGCCCGAGCGGGTTGAGACAGTCGAACCAGATGGCGCGTTGACCGCCAAGTATGCCGAGCGCGTGTCGCGCTACCGTGCCCTATACCCGGCGCTCAAGTCGGCGGGTCTGGGGCTGCCAGCCCCAGCGGGTCCAAGGCAGAGCCCTGGCACTGCTTCTCCTTGAGCGCATCTATGAGGCTCGTGACGAGGCTGGTGGTGGTGAACGGTTTGCTGCATGCGCGCCATTGCGGCCGATCACGGGGGATGGCGTCCGCGCCGTAGCCCGTCAGAAGCAGGAACGGGACGCGGCGGAAGGCAAGGCGTTCGGCGACGGGGTAGATCTTCTCGCCGCGCACGTTGACGTCCAGCACGGCGGCGTCGAGCTGCTGATCTTCGGAGGCGGCAAGCGCGTCCGCCACCGAACCAAAGGGTCCGCAGACGGTGCAGCCTTCTTCGGTGAGCATGTCCTCGATCAGCATCGCGATCAGGGACTCGTCCTCCACGACGAGTACGCGGAGACCTTTTAACTCAGGGTGCTGAGTGGTCATGACGGATCGATCTTGGTGGTCAGGTTTTTTCGACGGAACGCTCAGCATGGCACGCAATTCGATCGGCAGAAACTCCAGCTTGGCCTCGCCGGAGAGTTCGGGTGAGAGACAAGCCTTCGAGACGTGCCGCCCGAGAGGCGGCCGGCACGCCGCTCCGCGTGGCGAGATCAGCCGGCCAGCACGGCGCCGGTCGGCTGGGCGGTGGCGAAGACGTTGTCGGCGAAGGCTTCCTCCCAGGTGCCGGTGGTCGACGCCCGGCTGTATTCGGTGGAGCGGTTCTCGAAGAAGTTGGCGTGTTCGACGGCGTTGAGCATGTCGTCGAGCCAGGGCAGCGGGTTGCGCTCGATGGCGTAGATGGGCTCAAGGCCAAGCTGCATCAGGCGGCGGTCGGCGATGAAGCGGATGTAGCGCTTCACCTGGGCGGCGTCCAAACCCTCCACCGGGCCCAGTTCGAAGGCGAGGTCGATAAAGGCGTCCTCGTGATGAACGATCGTCTCGCAGATCCCCCTGAGCTCGGCGCGCAGACCGTCGGTCCAGATCTCGGGGTTTTCCTGGATGAAGACCCGAAAGAGGCGGATGATCGAGAGGCAGTGCAGGGTCTCGTCGCGGACCGACCATGAGACGATCTGTCCCATGCCCTTGAGCTTGTTGAAGCGTGGGAAGTTCAGCAGGATCGCGAATGACGCGAAGAGCTGCAGGCCCTCGGTGAAGGCGCCGAAGGCGGCCAGCGTCTTGGCGATCTCGTGCTTATTGGCGACCGAGAAGCCCTGCATGTAGTCGTACTTGTCCTTCATCTCCTTGTATTTGAGAAAGGCGGAGTATTCGGTTTCGGGCATGCCGATGGTGTCAAGGAGATGCGAGTAGGCGGCGATATGGATCGTCTCGATATTGGAGAACGCTGACAGCATCATCAGCACCTCGGTCGGTTTGAAGACCTGGCTGTAGTGCTTCATGTAGCAGTTGTTCACTTCGACGTCGGACTGGGTGAAGAAGCGGAAGATCTGGGTGACGAGATGCTGCTCGGACGCGCTCAGGTTGCGATGCCAATCCTTGACGTCGTCGGCGAGCGGGACCTCCTCGGGCAGCCAGTGGACGCGCTGCTGCGTGTGCCACGCCTCGTAGGCCCAGGGATAACGGAAGGGCTTGTAGACCGGGTTCTCGGTCAGGAGGTCGTGGCGGATGGCGACGTTGGTGTCCATGGGGTGTCCTGTATGGGGGTGGCCGAGACTCGGAGCGCGGCCAGGACGCGGAGTGTCGCAGGGAGCGGGGTGGCCGTCTACGCGTCCGGCGGCAGCGGCGCTGTCAGATTTCATTACAGGCTCATCTGTGATTTCGGCCTGACCCGTTATCGACGAACATAACTTTCTGGCACGCTCCGTGCAGCTTCAGCCTTTGGCGCGCACGGTTTCGGCGTGCGCGTTTCGCGTTAGGCGTTTGCGTTCAGGCCGGTCGAGTGTCGAAGCGCCACGTGGTGACGGAACGGAAGGTCTGACCGGGATCGAGCCGTGTCGTCGGGAAATGAGTGTGGTTCGGGCTGTCGGGGAAATGCTGGGTTTCGAACGCGATGCCATCTCCCTGACGATACACGTGTCCGCTCTTTCCGACCTTGGTCGCGTCGAGGAAGTTGCCTGAGTAGAACTGGATGCCGGGTTCGGTCGTGGCAATGGCGAGCGTGCGTCCGGTCAGCGGGTCGTGGACGTGTACGGCCGGCTTGGGTTCCGCGGTCAGGCCGCCGCTCAGAACCATGTTGTGATCGTAGCCGCGGGCCAGCACAAGCTGCTCGAAGCGTCCGTCGCGCACGCGGGCGCTGATCGGTGTCGGTTGCCGGAAGTCGAGCGGAGTGCCGTCCAGGGTTGCGATCTCGCCGGTCGGGATGAGCGACTCGTCGATGGGTGTGAACTGATCCGCTTCGATCTGAACGAGATGGTCGTGCGCGGTCCGGCCGCTCGCCTCGCCGCACAGGTTGAAGTAGCTGTGGTTGGTCAGGTTGACGACGGTCGGTGCGTCCGTCGTGGCTTCGTAGGTCAGGGTCAGCAGACCGTTCGCATCGAGCGTGTAGGTGGCAAGGGTGGCGAGGGTGCCGGGAAAGCCTTCCTCGCCGTCGGGACTGATGCGGCGAAAGGTGACGCTCGGCGCGTCGCCGTCGTGGACCGCGCTGATGTGCCAGACCCGCTTGTCGA
>CAXUIA010000305.1:0-3377 GCA_964250835.1 uncultured Acetobacteraceae bacterium
CACCCTGCCTGCACGTGCATCATCCCGTCACGCAGCACTGCGGTCCGCAGCCCGATGCAGGTGTCCATCGCCCCGTCGGCGCCGAAATAGCCGATGCACCCGCCATAGACACCGCGCCGCGTCGGTTCGACCTCGGCGATGATCTCCATCGCCCGGATCTTCGGCGCGCCCGACAGCGTACCCGCCGGAAACCCCGCGATCAGCGCGTCGATCGCGTCGCAGCCGTCACGCAGCCGTCCCTCGACGGTCGAGCTCAGGTGCATCACGTGGCTGAAACGCTCCACTGCGAAGCTCTCCACGACCCGCACCGACCCGATCTCCGCCACCCGTCCGACATCGTTGCGTCCAAGATCGACCAGCATCAGGTGCTCGGCCCGCTCCTTCGGATCGGCCAGCAGCTCGGCCTCCAGTGCGAGGTCCTCCGCGCGGTCGGCGCCCCGCCGGCGCGTCCCCGCCAGCGGCCGGATCGTCACCGTGCCGCCGCGCAGCCGGACCAGCACCTCGGGGCTCGACCCCACCACCGAAAACGCCCCCGTCCCGTCATCGAGCTCGAACAGATAGAGGAACGGCGCCGGATTGATCCGGCGCAGCGACCGGTAGAGTGCGAGCGCCGGCATCCCGAACGGCCGCGAAAACCGCTGGCTCGGCACGACCTGGAACACGTCGCCCGCCTCGATATAGGCGCGGCAGCGCTCCACGATGGCGATGAACGCCTCCCGCGTGCAGTTCGACACCGGCTCGCCCTGAGAGACAACACCTGACAAGGGCGCCTCCGGCAGGCTCTCGCCAAGCCGCCGCTCCGCCCAGTCGAGCAGCGCAAGCGCCGCCGGCGCATCCCCGCGCACGGGTGCTGCCAGAACCAGCTCGTCGCGCACATGATCAAACACCGCGAACAGAGACGGCCGCAGCAGCATCGCGTCCGGCAGGCCGAGATCGTCGACCCCGCCCGGCGGCAGCCGTTCCATCGTCGCCGCCATGTCGTAACCGAGATAGCCCACCAGGCTTCCCAGCATCGGCGGCAGTTCGGCACGAAGCTCCAGCCGATTGGCCCCCACCAGCAGTCGCAGGCTTTCGAGCGGCGGCAGAGCCTCGGGTTCGAACGCAAACCCGCCACCCTGAACCGAACGCCCCAGTTCCGCCCGGCCAGCCCTGCAACGCCAGATCATGTCGGGCATCAGCCCGATCACCGAGTAGCGCCCGCGCGCCGCGCCGCCCTCGATACTCTCCAGCAGGAAGCAGTTCGTCCGCCCCGTCGCCAGCCGCAAATACGCCGACACCGGCGTCAGCAGATCGCCCGGAAGGATGCGGGTGAGCATGCCACCCGCCCCCTTCACTGACCGAGCACCCGCGTGACGGCCGCCTCGTTGAGCTTGGTCTTGGTGCCGCGCATCACGTAGGCCGAGTAGCTTTGCTCGAGGTCGTTCGCCACGGCCGTTCTCAGCTGCAACGCGAGCTGGTTGAACCGCTGCTTATCCTGCGACGGCTCCGGATGGGCGATCCCCGTCAGCACCGCGACCGTGAAAGCTTTCCCGGTCTGCAGCATCGTGGCCGCCCCAGGCTTGAGGCTGAACACCACCTGCGCCAGCCCCGGCGGCACCCCTGATCCGCCGTCACGCGTGAACGGCGCGCTTTTGACCACCGTCAGCCCGGCCGCCGTCGCCGCCGGCGCCAGCGCATGCGCCGCCGACGCCGCCGCATACACCGAAGCCGCCTTCGTCTCCGCCTCGTGACGGAGCACGTCGTCGTGCCACTCCCTCACCACGCCCGGCAGCGCCTCGTCGAACGACTCTTTGCGCGGCGGCGTCACGCTCTCGACCTCCACCGCGTAATACCCGCCATCCGGCCCGGGCAGCAGGCTCGGCGGCGCCCCCTGACGCACGTCGAACGCGTGGTGCACCAGCGCCTCGCGCAGCCCCGGCGAGCCAGGCAGCGGCGCCGGATCTCCCGAAGCCGTCAGCCCTCGCGCGTCCAGCGTTCCCTCGGCCGGCACCGCCCCCGTATCGGCCGGAATCTTGTCCAAACCGCCGCCCGCGATCGCATCCTGCAGCCTGTCGACCTTGTCCTGGATCGCCGCCGCCGCACGCTTCTCCGCCAATTGCTGGCGGATCATGTCATGCTCGCTCGCGTAATCACCCGCAACACCACCCAGCCGACCCCGTCATTGACCGGATCGGTGATCGCCCCCTCGTCGGCCGCAAACACCGCGCGCCCCAAGGCGGGCGTCGGAAACTCCCGCTCCGACGCGTCCGTCAGCGACACCGCCGACCCACCGTCGGCTTCGGCAAGCGCCCGCACCGACGCCCATTGCGCACCCCCCCGCCACAGCGCCGCGACACCGGTCGCCTGCGCCTGCTTGGCCACCGTCACCACCTGCACCGACCGGCGCGCCGGCTTGACTAGGCGCGCCGCCTGCGCGTCATACGACGCCGTGATGTCGGCCTCCGGCACCGGGCCGTCGTGCGCCATCGTCTCGTGCGACAGCACGACCGCCTTGATCTTCCTGTATTCGGGCGCCTGAAAATCGACCGGATGGTTCCCGTAGAAACGTCGCAGCACATCAACCGACGGCTCCGAGGGCTGCGGCACGGACGAGAACGGCACCGTCACCGTGTCAATCGTCCGCGTCTCGGCAATGTAATTATACAGCGTTCGCACCAGCACGGGCGATGCGACCGCCGAGTCATGCACAGGCCCGACCAGACCCTCCGTCAGCAACTGGTCGCGCATCAGCGCCAGCAGCCGCGCTTCGGTCAGGCGATTGGCCTGCAGGATCTGCTCGAACTTCTGCCGGTCGAACTGCCCGTCCGGCCCGCGAAGCTGCGGGATGGCGAACACCGTGTCGCGCAACGTCTGGTCCGGCACCTGGAGCCCGATCTCGCGCGCGCGCGCCCCCCGCCCGCGCGCCCGCCCGCGCTGGCGCAGCCCCTGACCGCCGATCTCCCGCTTCATCTCCGGCGGCAGCGCGTTCGGGTCCGGCGTGCCCGCCTGCGAACGCGCCATCTGCTGCGCCGTCTGGTCAAGCGCCGTCTCGTACGCGCGCCCGAAGTCCGACGCGCTCACCCCCTGCCCGGCGACCGTCGCCACGTCGTCCTGATCGACGTTTCCGCCGCCTGTGAGCGCCCCCTGGATGCCCCACGCCCCGAACGCAACCGCGAGCAGGACGGCGGCAATCCGCGCCACCCAGGAATTGGCAAAGATCTTTCTGATCGCTGACAGCATGCGGCCGATCGCATACTAGGCCGAACCCACAATTGCCAGTGGCCGCCGGAAGTGGTCTACCGGCGCCCTTCGCGAAGGGGCCCGCCGATGGCGCAATTGATCGCCGGCAACTGGAAAATGAACGGATTGACCGCCCAAGCCGAGGCGGTCGCCAAGGC
>CAXUIA010000306.1:0-1715 GCA_964250835.1 uncultured Acetobacteraceae bacterium
GCCGACATCTATACCGGCGGACTGAGCGAGCAACTGGTCGGCCGGTTCATCGCCGACAGCGGCGCGCGCGACGACATCGTGCTCGCCACCAAATTCGCATTCAACGGATCAGCGAGCCCGCTGAGCGCGACGCAGGCGGGCGGCGGCAATCCCAATGCCGGCGGCGCCGGTGCCAAGAACATCCATCGGGCGCTCGATGCATCGCTGAAGCGGCTGGGCACCGACTATATCGACCTGTACTGGATGCACATCTGGGACGGCGTCACTCCTGTCGAGGAGATCACTCAGACGCTCGGTGACCTGGTACGGGCTGGCAAGATCCGCTACTACGGCTTGTCGGACATGCCCGCCTGGCTGGCGATGAAGGCCGCGACGATCGCGGTCGAGCGGCGCGTACCTGGGCCGATCGCGCTGCAACTCGAATACTCACTGGTCGCCCGTGACGTCGAAAGCGAGCATTTTCCTGCGGCGCGGGAGGGCGGTATGGGAGTCATGCCGTGGAGCCCCCTCGCGGGCGGGTTCCTGTCCGGCAAGTATCAGCGCGGGAATACCGCCGGCACCGGCCGGCTCAGCGGCGCGAACCCGTTTGGCAACAGCAAATTCGTGGACCGAAACTGGGAGATCCTCGACACGCTGAAGATCGTTGCTGCGGAACTCGACCGTCCGGCGGCGCAGGTGGCACTCGCCTGGACCCTAGCTCGCGCCGGCGTTTCATCGACGTTGATCGGAGCGAGCAAAGTGTCGCAACTGGAAAGCAACATCGCAGCGACAGACATCCGGTTGAGCGCCGGCGTGATGAAGCGTCTCGACGAGGCAAGTGCGCCGGTGCTGGGGTTCAGCGCGTCGCTGACGCAGCCATTCATTCGCCGAATGGTGTTTGGCGGCCAAGACGTCGCTGGATGGAACGAACGGCGACACTGACAAGTGACAGACCACCCCGCGGCATAGCCCCATTGCGTCGCGCTGAACTGCACAGTGAACGACGCTCCGACCGGACACATGGCTGCACGTCTGGGACGGGGTAACGCCCACGCGGGTCTGGGGGCGCCGCCACCAGCGCGGTCCGGGGCAGGCCCCTGGCCTCAGACCTCCACCTGATGCCCGATCTCGATCAGCCGGTTCCGCGGCAGCGCGAACCGGTCCGACGCTCGCACCGCGTTGCGGTACATCAATCCGAACAACACCCGCTGCCACAGCGTCATGCGCGGCCGGCCTTCCTGCGGCACGATATCGTCATGTCCCGCGAAATAAACCACCTGGTCCAGATCCACATCGCAACCGAGCCGCTTGGCATCCGCCAGCGCCACGGAGAGGTTAGGAACCTCCACGAAGCCGAACCGCACCGTCACCTGCCAGATCCCTTCGAAAACCGCGCGCGTCGTCACCCGCTCGCTTCCCTGGATCCGCGCTTCTTCCTCGAAACGCACCAGCAGGATCACGACCTTTTCCGGCAACGAGCGGAAATCTCCGATGTAGCGCGCCATGATCGGCGGCACGATCGACTCCGACCGCGACAGGAACACCACCGATCCCGGAACACGCAGGATGGTGCCGGCGCGCAGCTGGGACAACGTCTCGTCGACGCGTTCGCCAAGCGGCGCCAGCCCGTCGCGCACCAGCCCTATCCCGCGATGCCAGACCAGCATCAGCGTGAACAGCACGACGCCGATCGTAAGCGGCACGTATCCGCCGGCCGCGATCTTGAGCAGGTTTGC
>CAXUIA010000306.1:1725-3330 GCA_964250835.1 uncultured Acetobacteraceae bacterium
GCCAAAGAACGCGAGATCGACGAGCAGGAAAAATCCCGCCACCACCGCCGCGGGGACGGCGCCCCAACGCCAGCGCTCCCGCATCACGTCGTAAACCAGCGCGGTCGTCATCAGCATCGTCGTCGAGACTGCCGTGCCATAAGCGCCCGACAGGTTGCTGGAACTCTTGAATGCGACCGCGATCCCGACGGTCGCCAGCATCATGACCCAATTCACCACCGAGACGTAAATCTGCCCATACTCGGAGTCCGAGGTTTGCCTGATGTTCAGCCCAGGCAGCCATCCAAGTTGGATTGCTTGCCGCGTCAGCGTGAACACGCCGGTGATGATCGCCTGGCTTGCGATGATCGTCGCCAGCGTCGCCAGTAGAACCACCGGGATGACGACCGCGTGCGGCAGGACCGCGAAGAACGGATTGCCCTTTGTTCCCGGATGAGCGTCCATGAACGCCACCTGGCCCGCGTAGCTCAGCAGCAGGGCAGGGAAGACGATCGCCAGCCACGCCAGTCGCACCGGACGCCGGCCGATATGGCCCATATCCGCATACAGCGCCTCCGCTCCGGTCAGTGCGAGGAACACGCCGCCAAGCACAACAAAGCTGCCCCAGCCGTGGTGCGCCAGGAACTGCAGTGCCACCAGCGGGTTCACCGCCGCCAGGACAGCGGGATGCGTCACCAGGTTGACCGCCCCAAGCGCTCCGAGCACCAAAAACCAGACCAGCATCACCGGTCCGAACACCACCCCGATCGACGCCGTCCCGAACGGCTGTGCCGCGAACAGCCCGACCAGGATCACCACCGCGCCCGGCAGGATGAACGGCTTGACCGCGTTGGTGATCGTCTCCGTGCCCTCCAGCGCGCTCAGCACCGAAATCGACGGCGTGATGACCCCGTCGCCGTACAGCAGCGCCGCCCCGAACAGCCCCGCGCAGGTCAGCACCGTTCCCCGCGACAGCCGCCCGTCGAAGCGTTGCGGAACCAACGACAGCAGTGCGAGAATCCCGCCCTCGCCATGATTGTCCGCCCGCATCACGAGTGCCGCGTATTTCAGCGTCACCACGATCACCAGCGCCCACACCAGCAGCGACAGGCTGCCCAGAAGCGCCTCGTGCGTCACCTTGCCGCCCGCGTCCTCCACCACCGTCTGCAGCGTGTAGAGCGGGCTCGTTCCCAGATCGCCGAACACGATCCCGAGTGCGGCAAGCCCACCCACGGCCAGGCTCTTATCGGGCTTGCTCTGATCGGCCATGCTGTCGTCCAACCCTGTTCCAGCCGGGCGTCTTGCGCACCCCGCCCGCGGCGTGATGGTTCACCCGCTGCGTTTTGCGGCTACTCTAAGCAACGTGACAACCCGTCCAAAACACCAACCAGCGCCCCAGCTTTTCCCCAGCGTTCCCCAGCCGGAGCCGGAGCAGGCCAAGTCACGCCCGCTCGCCGACCGCCTGCGCCCGCGCACGCTCGACGAGGTCGTGGGCCAGGACCATCTCCTCGGTCCCGACGGCGCGCTGCGGCGCATGCTCGCCCGCGGCACGCTGGCGAGCCTTATTCTTTGGGGCGGACCCGGCACCGGTAAGACCACCATCGCCCGCCTCCTTGCGCGCGAAGC
>CAXUIA010000307.1:0-600 GCA_964250835.1 uncultured Acetobacteraceae bacterium
GCCCCAATCCCTTTGCGGTGGCGGTCGCGTTCCGATACGTTGTCGATATGACTGTCGCCCGCATCCACAGCTTCGCCTTTGTCGGCATCGACGCCGTGCCGGTCGAGGTGCAGGTCCAGATCGCGGGCGGCTTGCCCGCGTTCCTGGTCGTGGGACTTCCCGACAAGTCGGTGGCGGAGGCGCGCGAGCGGGTCAGGGCCGCACTGCACGCGATGGGACTGGCGCTTCCGCCCAAGCGCATCCTGATTAATTTAGCACCTGCCGACCTGCAGAAGGAGGGGGCGCATTTTGACCTGCCGATCGCACTCGGCGTGCTGGCGGCGATGGAGGTGCTGCCGCGCGACGTGATGGGGCGGTTTGCAGCTTTGGGCGAACTGTCGCTCGACGGTGGGCTAATGCCGGTGGTGGGCGTGCTGTCGGCAGCGCTCGGGGCTGGCGCCGCGGGGCTCGGCCTGATCTGCCCGGCGAGCCAGGGCGGCGAGGCGGCTTGGGCGGGACCGGTCGAGGTGCTGGCGACGCCCACGCTGCTGGCGCTGATCGCGCACTTCAAGGGCGACCAGGTGCTGAGCCCGCCGGAACCAGCGAAGCAGGCGGCACCCG
>CAXUIA010000307.1:610-2141 GCA_964250835.1 uncultured Acetobacteraceae bacterium
ATCTGATGCTGGTCGGGCCACCGGGCGCGGGAAAGTCGATGCTGGCGGCGCGCTTGCCGGGCTTGCTGCCGGACCTCGAAGCCGACGAAGCGCTCGAGGTGAGCCGGATCCACTCGGTCGCCGGCATGCTGCGGGACGGACGGCTGGTGACGCGGCCGCCGTTTCGCGAACCACATCATTCGGCCAGTGCCGCGGCGATCTCGGGCGGCGGCGGCAAGGCGCGCCCGGGCGAAGTGAGCCTCGCGCATCGCGGCGTACTGTTCCTCGACGAGATGCCGGAGTTTCCGCGCCAGTCGCTTGAGGCGCTCCGACAGCCGATCGAGGCAGGACGCACGACGATCGCGCGAGCGGCGGCGCACGTCACGTATCCGGCGCGGTTTCAGCTAGTGGCGGCGATGAACCCGTGCCGGTGCGGTTATCTGGGCGACGCGTCGCGCGAGTGCCGGCGAGCGCCGGCGTGCGGCGAAGAATATCTTTCGCGGCTGAGCGGGCCGTTGCTGGACCGGATCGACATGGTGGTGCATGTCGAGCGGGTGCCGCCGGCTGAACTGTCGCGGGTCGCGCCCGGCGAGGGCTCGGTGTCGGTCGCGGCGCGCGTGGTGGGCGCGCGGGCGCTGCAGACGGAGCGAGCCGGCGTGCGGAACGCCCAGGCGGTGCCGGAAGAGATCGCGCTCGAAAGGGACGCACGGACCTTGGCCGAGCAGGCGGCGGACCGGATGCGGCTGTCCGCGCGCGGGTTCGTGCGCTTGCTCCGGGTCGCACGCACGATCGCGGATTTGGCCGCGGTGCAGACTGTGCGTCGCGAGCACGTGGCTGAGGCGCTGTCGTTCCGGCATCGTTTAACGGCACGCGTGGGATGAGAGGCGTCCAGCGGAGTGAGGGCGAGCCGCTCCAGACCCACCGTCCGGAACGGGCGCGGTTCCGGCCTGATCGCTTTGGAACCTACGTGATGGTGTCCAGAGGCGCAGCCTTTGGCCGGGTCCAGGGGCGGAGCCCCGGCCTTACGTAACTCGCCTTCGCATCAGGAGGCTGGCGTGGTTGAGCGAGGGAAGCACTGGCGGGTCGCGGGCGATCTGCTCGGCGATCTCGATCGCGCGCGCGAGCTGGGCGTCGCTCAGGTGGCGAATGGCCGGGCGGCGGACAACGGTGTCCCAGCGCGCGCCGATCGCGGCGTCCAGGCAAACACGCATAAAGCAATGGTCGAGACGAATGGGCCAGGAGTGCCTATCTGCCAGGGCGGGAAGGATCTCGCGGGTGAGCTGTAGCCAGCGCGCGAGCAAGGTGGGGCGATCCGTCACGGCGCGGCCTTGGACGATGCGCTGCACTTAAGGGCAAGGAGAAGGGGCATGGCGGACAGCCAGACGGCTTTGATCGTTGGCGCTTCGCGCGGGCTGGGGCTCGGGCTGGTGAAGGAGTATCTTTCTCGCGGCTGGGATGTGGTGGGGACGGTTCGGTCCGACAGCGGGTCAGGCCTGCAAGCGCTCGGCGACGATCGTCTCGAGGTGGAGCGGCTCGACATCAACGACCAGGC
>CAXUIA010000307.1:2151-2759 GCA_964250835.1 uncultured Acetobacteraceae bacterium
TGCGCGTGATTGCGGCACTCGAGGATGTGGTCGTTCCGCAAGGTGTGGTCGCCGCCATGTCGTCCGGTCTCGGCAGCGTTGCCGACAACGAGCAGGGCGGCTGGGAGGTGTATCGGGCGAGCAAGGCGGCACTCAACACGCTCCTTCGAAGTTATGCGGCGAGGGCCGGAGGCTCGAAGACCTATCTGGCGGTGGCGCCGGGCTGGGTGCGGACCGACATGGGCGGGGCGAGCGCGCCGCTCGACGTCCAGACCAGCATACGTGGCGTCGTGGACATGGTCGCGGCCGAGGCCGGCAGGCCGGGTGCGCGCTTCATGAACTACCAGGGCCGGGCTGTCCGCTGGTAGCGGCGCGGGCGAGCAGCCGGCGCGCGATGGACGCCCACTCCTCGTCGAGCGGAGTGTCCGGCACCGGTTCGCCGGCGCGCCGATACCAGTAGCGCGCGTTTGACGCGTCACCCTCGACCCGGTGCAGGTGGGCGTGCACGAGGTCGCAATCGGGGTTGCCTTCGTCCTGCTGCGCCCGCTCATGCGCGGAGTTCCAATCACCCTGACCCGCCCACCAGATCGCCTGCAGGGCGAGGTCGGCGCCGTCCGGAAGCGTCTGCT
>CAXUIA010000307.1:2769-3278 GCA_964250835.1 uncultured Acetobacteraceae bacterium
GAGTGCGGGTCCGGGGCCGCCGGCCCCAGCGGGTCCAGGGCGCCGCCCCGGCCTTTAGATGGCAGGCCGCGGGAAAGCCTGCCCCGACTTATCGAACAGGTGGCAGTGCTCCTCCGGCAACGTGAGCGACAGCCGGTCGCCGCGGCGGCTCTGAGTGTCGCCGTCCTCGCGCGCAGTGAGCAGAGCCCCTTCCCCGCTGCAGCCGAGCGCCTTGCCTTCGAGGTAGAGGTAGGACGACTCGCCGATATGCTCGACGTGGCTGGCGGTCAGGGTGATCGAGCCGGCGCGGTCGAGTGCGCCGCCCTGGCGGACATGCTCTGGGCGGATGCCAAGCGTCGCATGATCACCAGCGTTGGCGAGGTGCGCGTCGACGTGCGCGCCGAGACGGGTGCCGTCCGGGAGGACGATTTCGGCGCGGTGACGAGACCCATCGACGATCTTGCCGGTGAGCAGGTTCATGCGCGGGGACCCGATGAAGGCGGCCACGAACAGGTTGGCCGGGTGATGGT
>CAXUIA010000308.1:0-1291 GCA_964250835.1 uncultured Acetobacteraceae bacterium
CTGTGGATGGGCGAACACTCCAAGACCGATCTGCCGAAGGCGTGGCCCTTTGAGGAAGCGGCGCGGCTACCGGTGCGGGAAGACCGGCCGGTCCTGTTCGAGACCGGCTACGGGCCGTCGGGGCTGCCGCATATCGGGACTTTCGGCGAGGTCGCGCGCACGCAGTGGGTGCGGCTTGCCTATCAGGCGCTGACCGGGCGGCCGACGCGGCTCCTGTCGTTCAGCGACGACATGGATGGGTTGCGCAAGGTGCCGGGCAACGTGCCGAACCGGGACATGCTGGCAGGGTTGGTGGGGCGCCCGCTGTCGCGTGTGCCCGATCCGTTCGGCACGCATGAGAGCTTCGGGGCGCACAACAATGCGCGGTTGCGGGCGTTCCTGGACGGGTTCGGGTTCGAATACGAGTTCGCGTCGGCGACCGAATACTATGCCTCGGGGCGGTTCGACGCGTCGCTGCGTCGGGTGCTGGAGGAGCATGACGCGATCGTGGCGGTGATCGCGCCGACGCTGGGGCCGGAGCGGCGGGCGACCTACTCGCCGGTGCTGCCGATCCATCCGGAGACGGGCGTGGTGATGCAGGTGGCGATCGAGCGGGTCGATCCGGATGCGGGGACGGTTGCATGGCGCGACCCGGACGGGAGGGCGTTCGAGACGTCGGTCTATGGCGGGCGCGCGAAGATGCAGTGGAAGGCGGATGGGGCGCGGCGCTGGCATGCGCGGGGCGGCGATTACGAGATGTCGGGCATGTAGCGGATCGACAGCGTCAAGCTGGCGGGCCGGGGGGTGCGGGTGCTGGGCGGAACGCCGCCGGTTGGACTGACGACCGAAATGTTCCTCGACGAGCATGGGGAAAAGATCAGCAAGTCGAAGGGCAACGGGATTTCGGTCGCCGACTGGCTGCGGTTCGCGCCGGCCGAGAGCCTGGCGCAGTTCATGTTCAACCAGCCGACGCGGGCCAAGCGGCTGCATTTCGACGTCATTCCGCGCGCGGTCGATGAGTATCTGGCCAATCTGGATCGCGCTCGTGGGGCGGCTGAGGACGAGGTCCGGGCTAATCCGGTGTGGTTCATCCATGGTGGGCGGGTGCCGGAGGAGACGGCGAGCCCGCTTGGGTTCGGGATGCTGCTGAACCTCGCGTCGGTTGCGAACGCGGAGACGGCGGACGTGCTGTGGGGCTTTATCGAGCGTTACCAGCCGGGGGCCTCGCCGGAGGGCAATCCGTTCCTGGCGCGACTGGCTCAGCACGCGGTCGAGTATTACCGGGACTTCGTGCGGCCGGCGAAGGTGTATC
>CAXUIA010000308.1:1301-3271 GCA_964250835.1 uncultured Acetobacteraceae bacterium
ATGCTGCGCGGCGACCTCGCGACTCGGCTGTCCGGACGGCGGCTGTTCGTCACGCGCGCGCCCGGCGCGTCGCGACGGCGCGACAATCAGGGCGAGCTGCTCGAGCTGGCGCGCGGGCGGGGATTCGAGCCGGTGGAGCGTGAGGCGCTGGCGGATTTGGCCGAGATGATGCGCGCGCTGCCCGCGGACGCGCCGGCCGAGGATGTGCAGAACGAGGTGTTCGCGGTGGGCAAGCGGCACGCGATCGCACCGCTGCGGGCTTGGTTCGGTTGCCTGTACGAGGTCCTGCTGGGGCAGGCGGAGGGACCGCGGTTCGGGATCTTCGCCTCGCTGTACGGGCTTGACCGGACGGCGGCGCTGATCGAGACGGCGCTGCTGCGGCCGGGATCGTGAGCGGCGACAGGCGAGGGGTCGCGGGCTCTGTCCTGCGGCGTGCTCCGGCGGTGTTCGGGGTGGTGTTGCTGGTCGGCGCCATCTTTGTGGTGGTCAAGATGTTCGGCCATCTGCGGGTGCGCGACGTGGCGCACGCGGTGCACGCGATCCCGCAGCGTTCGCTGATCGCGGGCGCATGTTTCACGGCTTGCGCTTATTTCGTGCTGACGTTCTATGATCGGCTGGCGACGCAGTACGCCGGGCACCGGCTGGCCTGGCGCCGGACGGCATTCGCTTCGTTCTGCGCATACGTGCTGTCGCACAATCTTGGGTTCTCGGCGCTGTCGGGCGCTGCTGTTCGTTATCGGCTGTATGCCGCGTGGGGACTGTCGCCGGGGCAGATCGCGCGTGTGATCGCGTTCTGCTCGCTGACGTTCTTTCTGGGCAGCATGGCGATCGGCGGGGCGGTTGCGCTGTTTGAGCCGCGCGCGGTGCCGTTTTTCGGGACGCACCTGCCGCGATGGCTGATCATGCTGGTGGGCGCCGGGTTCTGGAGCGTGCTCGCCGGCTACATGACGCTGTCGCGCCGGTTGCCGGTGATCCGGGTGGGCGGACAGGAGATCGTGCTGCCCGGTGCGCGGACCGGGATCAAGCAGGTTGCGCTGGCGATGGCGGATGTCAGCGTGACGTCGTCGATCCTGTTCAGCCTGCTGCCGCACGCGGCGGGCTTGAGCTACCCGCGGTTCCTGACGATCTACATCGCATCCTATCTCGCCGGATTGATGGCCAATCTGCCGGGCGGGCTCGGGGTGTTCGACACGGCGATCCTGCTGGGTTTGCGGGCGTATCTGCCGGCGGCCGAGATCCTGGGCAGCGTGCTGGTGTTCCGGCTTTATTATTACATCGTGCCGCTGTTCCTGGCGGGCGCGATGTTCGCGGGGCACGAACTCTATCTGCGCGGCGTGTCGTTGGCGGGCCTCGTGCGGCCGGCCCGGACGGGCGTGATCAGGGCGAGCGAGGCGGACTTCTCGGTTGCGGCGTCAACCGGACTGACGGTGCTGTCGGGGGCGCTGCTGCTGGCGATCGGGGTGATGGAGCCGGGCTCGGAACCGGTGTTTCTGTCGCGCTCGTTCGACGCGGGCATGTTTGCGAGCCACGCGAGCGAATACGTGGTGTCGCTGATCGGTGCGGCGCTGATGGTGTTTGCAATCGGGTTGTCGCAGCGCGTGACGCTGGCCTGGGGGGCGTCGATCCTGCTGCTGATGATGGCGGCCGCGATCTGTCTGGCGCAGGGGCAGCCGGTTTGGATCGCTGGCTCGGAGGTGCTGGCGGCGCTGCTGATGCTGCCGTTCCGCGACGCCTATTACCGGCACGCGCGGCTGCTGTCGGAGATCGCGGGTTGCGTGCTGGCCTTTGCGCGGCTGGAGCCGGACTTCCGCTACCTGGACCGGAGCTCGTGGTGGCAGGTGGTTCTGACCTCGGCGCTGCCGGATCAGCTGCGGCTGTCGGTGCTGCTGCTGGTGGTGGTGTTCCTATTCGCGACCTGGCGGTTAATCCGTCCGGGGCGGGTGTCGTGGCTGAAGTGGAGCGATGATGGC
>CAXUIA010000309.1:0-1244 GCA_964250835.1 uncultured Acetobacteraceae bacterium
GGGCAGAGCCCCGCCGCTGACACTCGGCTGAGTGCTGTTCGGCCTCAGACGTTGGACTAACCTCCCTCCATGCTCCAGGACCGTCTCGTAGCCCTACGCCGACGCACCCGCCTCGCCCAAGCGACGCGTGTCTTCTTCACCGCCCGCGGCTACCTCGAAGTCGAAACCCCTTACGCCGTCCGCACTCCGGGGGAGGAGGTCCATCTCCGCGCCTTTCGCACCGAGCGCGAAAATCTCGACGGCAGCATCGATCCGCTCTGGCTCCACACCAGTCCCGAGTTCGCAATGAAACGCCTGCTCGCCGCGGGCGCGGGCTCGATCTTTCAACTTGCCCGCGTCTGGCGGAACGGCGAGGGCAGTCCACTGCACCGGCCAGAGTTCACCATGCTCGAATGGTACACGCCTCACCAGACCCTGCACGCGCTTGCCGACCAGACCGAACAATTCCTCCGCGCCGTGCTTGCCCCGACCGTGACCTGCCGCAGCATCACCAACACGCTCGACCAGCCGTTCGAACGGCTCACGGTCGCCGACGCCTTTGCCTGCCACGTCGGCTGCGACATCCTCGTCGACCTCAACGACGCGCCGTCACTCGCCCGGCGTGCCAACGCCCGCCTTCGCGACGGCGAGACCTGGGAGGACCTCTTCTTCCGCCTCATGCTCGAGCATGTCGAACCGCATCTCGGCCGCGCACGTCCGACCTTCCTCACCCACTGGCCCGCGCCGCTCGCCGCACTTGCCCGGCGCGATCCCACCGACCCGCGCGTTGCCTTGCGTTTCGAACTCTTTCTGTGCGGCATCGAGCTCGCCAACGCGTTCGAGGAACTGACCGACCCCGTGGAACAGCGCGCCCGCTTCGTGACCGATCGTAACCGCCGCTCCTCGCTCGCGCCGTCATTCCCAGATGCGGATTGGCCGCTCGATGAAGACTTCCTTGCCGCCCTTGCCAGCATGCCAGACGCCGCCGGAATCGCGCTCGGCTTCGACAGGCTTGCGATGGTCGCAGCGGAAGCCAATGTGATCGGTGATATCTTATGGCTTGGGTAAACCGCAGGCCGAAAGGGCTACGATGCGTACGATTGTCATTGTCTCAGTCCTGGCCGCCGCGACCGCGCTCGCTGGCTGCGAGGTTCCCTCCGCCGCCGAGCGCGCTCGTCTCAACGCTCTGATCGGCCATCCAGAGGTCGATCTACTGCGCAACTACGGGGTCCCCACCCGAACCTACGGCGCCAACGGCCACACCT
>CAXUIA010000309.1:1254-3249 GCA_964250835.1 uncultured Acetobacteraceae bacterium
GGCTTACGACAGCTCTTACTCCACCTTCGACACCGACGGGTTCGGACCTTACGGCTTCGGTCCCTTCGGCGGCTTCGGCTACGGCGGTTTCGGCTATGGCGGGTTCGGCACAGGCTTCGGAGGCGGGTTCAGCAGCGGCTTCTCGCAGAACTACACCTGCGCCACCACCTTCGAGGTCGACGGCGGCCGTGTGGCCGCATGGTCGCTTCACGGCGACGGTTGCAGCTGATCGCGCACCGAGCCTTGCCTGCTCCCTGACGACACCGTATCGAGGCGACGTTGTCAGGAGTGGGTCATGCTCGGGTTCAAGCGTAGGCGCGGTTTTGCAGCCCTGCTCGCAGGTCTCTGCCTGGCAGGCTGCGAAAGCCAATATCGCCAGGACCCGCTGTTCGTCCGCGGCTCGACCAGCGCAACTGTCTTCGGCGACGCCCCGATCTACGTCGATCGTCCGCTCGCCGAGAACCTGACCAACTCGCTGATCTTCGCCGACTACGAAGCGCTTCTCCAACGCGCCGGCCTTGCCGACCTGCTTGACGGACCCAAGGCCTACACCGTCTTCGCCGTCGTCGATCCCGCGATTGATCGCATTCCTGACATCTATCGCAAGCGCATGCTCGACCCGGCCAATGCTGCCGGACTGCGCGACCTGATCGCCTACACGATCGTCCCCGGCCGCTTTACCGCCAGCCAGTTGCTCGACCTTGCCCGCCGAGGCGGCGGCCGCGCCGGCCTCACCACCCTCGACGGCCGCGTCCTGACCGTTCAACTCAACGCGGCAGGCAACAACTTCAGCCTTATCGACCCGAGCGGCCGTGTCTCTCAGCTCGTACTCGCCGACATCATCCAGTCAAACGGCATCCTGTACGCGGGTAATACGCTGCTGGCTCCGGACTGAGAGGGCAGGGGCCGCTTCAGCTCGGCAGCGGACCCCGCGTCACATCCGCCCCCGCGACCACCGGCAGCCGCACGCTTCGCCCCGATCCCGCCGCCTCGTAGATCGCCGCCATCAGCTTCATGTCCTGAAGCCCTTCCTCGCCTGGCGTGTGCGGCACACGCCCCCCGCGGATTGCGTTTGCGAACGCGTCCATCTCGGCGGCAAACTGACTTTTCGGCTCGAACCGCCGCTCGTCCCGCGACGGGGTCAGGCCGGCGGCCGTCTCCAAACGATAGACCAGATTGTTGTAGCCGAAGGCGGGATCAATCACGAACGTCGACCGGGCCGTCGATACGCTCAACGTGCGTTTCTCGTGCATGGAGTAGGCGGAATTGCAAACGGCTACGGCACCCGAAGAAAACGTCAACGAAAACCGGCACAAATCCTCGACCTCTCGAAACCGCGGATCGTTCGCCGGACTGCTGACAGCTCCGGTGATCTCCACCGGTTCCTCGCCGGTGATGTAGCGTGCGGCATTGAGGCAATAGAGGCCCACATCCGGCAGGCTGCCCCCACCGGCAAGCCGCCGTATATGCCGCCACTGCCCGTTGTCGGCGTTGTTCTGCAGATTGGTCGCTTCGATCAGTTGCACCGGCCCATGCGCGCCGGACCGAATGGTCTCGATCAGCAGCCGGTGCGTCGGTTCATATTGCAGCCGGTAGGCGATCATCAGTCGCCGTCCCGCATCCCTGCAAGCCGCGACCATGTGCTCGGCGTCGCCCACCGTCGTCGCCATCGGCTTTTCGCAGAGCACGTGCTTGCCCGCCTTTGCCGCTCGCACGGTAAACTCCGCATGCATCGAGTTCGGCAGAACCACGTAGACGATGTCGACCGCCGGATTGTCCGCAATCCGGTCGAAGCTGCCATAGTCGTAGATCGCACCCTCGGCCAAACCATGCTGCGCCGCGACGGCGCGCGCCTTCTCCGGGTTTCCGCTCACCAGCGCCGCAAGACGCACCGACCGCGCGGTCCCGAACCCGGGTAGGATCTGACCGAGCGTCAGATGCCCAAGCCCCACCACCGCGACGCCAAGCCGGCGGCTGGGCGGCAGAATGTTCGGC
>CAXUIA010000310.1:0-229 GCA_964250835.1 uncultured Acetobacteraceae bacterium
TCATCGTCGCCTCCGGCCCGCTTCCGCAGATGCCCGTGCAGCCGCCGAGCCCTCCCAACTTCCCCGGCTTCGACATCCCGCTCACGCCGCTCCGGCCCGTACTCCCCGATTTCTCCAGCCGTCAGGTCCAGCTCTCCAACATCGACTTCGAGCCAGGCTCGGACGTGCTGCTCCCCACCTCGCACGGCGTCCTTCAGCACGTCGCGTCGCCCCGCGGCGGGTCGCCGGG
>CAXUIA010000310.1:239-3248 GCA_964250835.1 uncultured Acetobacteraceae bacterium
AGGTCCTCGGCTACGGCGACGCACATTCCGACACGCCCGCCACCCAGGCGGCGGCGCTGCAACTCGCCCTTTCACGCGCCGCCGCCGCCGCCGCGATCCTCGAACAACTCGGCGTCCCGCCCGACTCGATCAGGCTCGGGGGCGACGCCTTTGGTCGCGGCGGCACCGTGACAGTGTTACGCTGACCTCCCGCAAAACCAGCGACTCGAAACACCGGCAAGCAAGAGAATGGTCGAAGAATTCCACCGGATCCGCCGTCTGCCGCCCTACGTCTTCGCGGAGGTCAACCGCGCCAAGGCCGCCGCGCGCGCCGCCGGCTGCGACATCATCGATCTCGGGATGGGCAATCCCGACGGTGCGACCCCGCCGCATATCGTGGCCAAGCTCGTCGAGACGGTCGCCGACCCCCGCTCGCACCGCTACTCCGTCAGCCGCGGCATCCCCGGCCTACGACGGGCGCTAGCCGCCTACTACCTCCGCCGCTTCGACGTCGAACTCGACCCCGAGACCGAGGTCGTCGCAACCCTCGGCTCCAAGGAGGGCCTGGCCAACCTGGCGTCCGCCATCACCAGCCCGGGCGATACCATCCTCGTTCCAAACCCGTCCTACCCGATCCACCAGTTCGGCTTCATCATCGCCGGTGCCGCCGTCCGCTCCATCCCCGCCCAACCGGGCGACGAGATGCTGGCCGCCCTCGACCGCGCCGTCCGCCACTCCGTTCCCAAGCCCACCGCGCTGATCGTCAACTTCCCCTCCAACCCGACCGCCACCCTCGCCGGCCTCGATTTCTATCAGGCGCTCGTGGCCTTCGCCCGCCGCCACGACATCTGGATCATGTCCGATCTCGCCTACGCCGAGATCTATTTCGGCGACCGGGTCCCGCCCTCCATCCTCCAGGTCGAGGGCGCCCGCGACATCGCCGTCGAGTTCACTTCGCTTTCCAAGACCTACAACATGGCCGGCTGGCGAATGGGCTTCGCCGCCGGCAATCCGCGCCTGATCAACGCGCTCACCCGCATGAAATCCTACCTCGACTACGGCGCCTTCACCCCGATCCAGGTCGCCGCCGTCGCCGCCTTGACCGGCCCGCAGGAATGCGTGGCCGAAATCCGCAACACCTATCGCGAACGGCGCGACGTTCTTGTCCGCGGTCTCGCCGCGGCCGGCTGGGACGTGCCGAGCCCCGAAGGCTCGATGTTCGCCTGGGCGCCGATCCCGCCCGCCTTTGCCCATCTTGGCTCCGTCGAGTTCGCCCAGCGTCTCCTCGCCGGCGCACACGTCGCAGTGGCCCCCGGCCTCGGTTTCGGCGAGTACGGCGAAGGCCATGTTCGGATCGGTCTCGTCGAAAACACCCATCGCCTGCGGCAGGCCGTCCGCTCCATACGCACCTTCCTCAACGGCTCCGCCCACGAGCCCGAAAGGCCCCAGACGCGTCCCGAGGACATGCTCGCGGTCAGCGTGTGAGCGAACCGCTGCGCATCGGCATCGCGGGTCTGGGCACGGTCGGCGCCGGCACCATCCGTCTCCTGCGCGAAAACGCGAGCCTGATCGCAGCGCGCGCCGGACGTCCGATCATCCCCGCCGCCATCACCGCACGCGACCGCAATCGTCCTCGATCCGTCGACCTCGACGGCCTCGTCTGGCACGACACGCCCGCCTCGCTCGCCGATGTCCCGAACCTCGACGTGATCGTCGAGCTCATCGGCGGCGCCGACGGCCCGGCCCTCACCCTCGTCGAGCGGTCGCTCGCCAATCGCCGCCACGTTGTCACCGCCAACAAGGCGATGATCGCCATCCACGGCAATCACCTCGCCGCGCTTGCCGAGCGCCACGACGTGCGTCTCGCTTTCGAGGCGGCGGTCGCCGGCGGCATCCCGATCCTCAAAGCGATACGCGAAAGCCTGGCCGGCAACCGCTTCTCACGCGTCGCCGGCATCCTCAATGGCACCTGCAACCACATCCTGACCACCATGCGCGAGACCGGCCGCGAGTTCGCCGACGTGCTTTCCGAAGCCCAGGCGCTCGGCTATGCCGAGGCCGATCCCGCCGCCGACATCGATGGCATCGACACCGCCCACAAGCTCGCCATCCTGGCCGCACTTGCCTTCGACCGCGCCGTCGACTTCGACGCCGTCCACGTCGAGGGCATTCGGCGCGTGAGCGGCCTCGACATCGGCTTCGCGACCGAACTGGGCTACCGCATCAAGCTGCTCGGCATCGCGCGCGCCACGGGCGACGGCGTCGAAGCCCGCGTCCATCCATGCCTCGTCCCCGCCGGTTCCCCGCTCGCCCGCGTCGACGGCGTCTACAACGCCATCGTGGCCGAAGGCGACTTCACCGGCCCCATAACGCTTGAAGGCCGCGGCGCCGGCGGCGGCCCGACCGCGTCCGCCGTCGTGGGCGACCTGATCGACATCGCCCGCAACAGCTCCATCCCGCCATGGGGCACGCCCGCTGCTGCACGCGCCACCGGGGCCATGCTCCCGATAGGCGCCCATCATGGCGCCTACTATCTCCGCCTCGTCGTCCTCGACCGCCCCGGCGTGATCGCCGAAGTCGCGGCCGCACTCCGCGATGCCGGCGTCTCGCTCAAATCCATGCTCCAGCACGGCCGCGCTCCCGGCGAGGCCGTTCCGATCGTGCTCGTCACTCACGAGACCAGCGAGCGCGCCATGCAGCAGGCCGCCCGCCACATCGGCACCCTCGACATCGTCGTCGAGCCGCCGCTCCTGATCCGGATTGAACCGGGCTGACCCGCCCCAACACGAGGCTCATCATGTCCGACGCCCGACCCGCCGCCTACCAGGCCAGCGATCGTAATCTCGCCCTGGAGCTCGTCCGCGTCACGGAGGCCGCCGCCATCGCCTGCTCGCGCTGGATGGGCCGCGGCAAGAAAAACGCCGCCGACGAGGCCGCCGTGGAGGCCATGCGCCGCGCTTTCGACACCGTCGAGATCGACGGCACGGTGGTCATCGGCGAGGGCGAGATGGACGAGGCGCCGATGCTCTA
>CAXUIA010000311.1:0-3247 GCA_964250835.1 uncultured Acetobacteraceae bacterium
GCGCCTATGGGACCGCGGTCTCGACCACCATGATGCTGACCACGCTCCTCCTTTACCGCGCCATGGGCAAGGTCTGGCGCTGGCCGGCCGTGGTGGTCTGGGGCGTCACCGGTCTCTTCCTCATCGTGGACGGCGGCTTCTTCAGCGCCAACCTGCTGAAGTTCATGGAGGGAGGCTGGGCGCCCCTGACCCTCGGCGCCATCGTCTTCGTCGTGATGATCACCTGGCGCCAGGGCGTGCAGAGCGTGCGCGCGAGGCTCGTGCGCGGGCAGGAGCCGATCGAGACCTTCGTCTCCGGGCTGGAGCGCGACGCCATCGCCCGGCCGCCGGGTGTGGCCGCCTTCCTGACCCGCTTCGACGACCACACGCCGCCCCTGATGAGCGAATACGTCAAGATGACCGGCAGCCTGCACCAGACGGTCGTCGCCCTGTCGCTGAGCTTTGAGGAGATGCCTCGCGTGGCGCAGGAGGACCGGGCCAACTTCTCCCGCGTGGCGGACGACTTCTGGCGAGTGAACCTGCGCTACGGCTTCATGGAGAACCCCGACCTCGGCGCAGGCCTGCACGAGCTGAAGGCGTTCGGCCGGGAGGTCGACCTGTCACAGGCGCTGTTCTTCGGCACGCGCGACTATGTGAGTCGCGGCCAACATCCCGCCATGGGGGGCTGGCGGACCAGCCTGTTCTCGTTCCTGTACCGCAACGGCATGCGCATCACCGACCGCTTCAACCTCCCCGCCGACCGCACCATCGAGATCGCCCGCGGGATAAGGATCTAGCGCTGGCGCGTGCATGTGGAGGTGCGCCACCAGTGAAGCCGCGGTGCCGACCCGTCTTCCGAGCGGAACACCCTCGGCAGGCTTGCGCACCGCCCGCTATGCCGCTATCTCCCCGCCTCCTCCAAGCCACGCGCCCGTAGCTCAGCTGGATAGAGCATCAGACTACGAATCTGAGGGTCGGACGTTCGAATCGTTCCGGGCGCGCCAATTTCCCGAGCCAAAACAATAGCCTGAGATTCTCGCTTTTGCGGCGAGAGGGCGAAAACGCCCGAAAACCATTTTAAGACGGGGTTTAAGACGGGGTTGGGCCTTTCGGGAGCCTCGCAGCACGAGGCCGTGCGCCAGGTTTCGCCAGAGCGCTACGCCCGCGAAATGCCGAATCGCGTTGTAAAAGGAATGCGAACGCATTACCTCTCGTCCCGGAGACGACGCTCATGATCCTCAGTTCCGTGACTGACCGGTACCAGACAACGATCCCGAAGGGTGTGCGCGATGCGCTGGGCCTCCGCCGCGGCGACACCATCGCTTACGAATTGTCAGGCGACCAAGTGGTGCTCCGGCGCGGCGCGAAGGACGACGTGGACGATCCCGCCCTGCTGGCGTTCCTCGACCTCTTGGAGCGCGATATCGCCGCGAATCCTGCGCGCTTGCAGCGTGTTCCCGACGCCCTGGTTAGCCGCGCCCGTGAACTGGTCCGGGATGTCGAGATCGACCTCGACGCGCCGCTCTGAGCCCGCGGTGAAGGTCGGAGACTGGGAGATCTACGCCCATCCGCTGTTCCTCGATCAGCTCGAAGCCCTGACGACGGCGGCCGATCGCGCCCGCCGCAAAGACGCCGCTGGATATGCCGCGGGCCGTGACGCCAAGATGCTCGCTGCGGTGCTGAAACTCGCATTCGAAGACATTCCGGCCGATCCGGCGCACAAGCGATTCGAACAGGGAGAGACGCTGGGGGCCGAGCGCAAACATTGGCGTCGGGCGAAGTTCTATCAGCAGTATCGCCTATTCTTCCGCTTCAGCACCGCCGCCAAGGTGATCGTCCTCGCCTGGGTCAACGACGGGCAGACCAAGCACGCCTACGGCAGCCGCACCGACGCCTACACTACGTTCGCCAAGATGCTGAAGAGCGGCGATCCACCAGACGGTTGGGATGCACTCCTCGCGTCGGCGAAGGGGTCATCGGCCAGCGCGCGCCTCGCAGCCGTTCGACCGGAGGAGTGACCAACGCCTTGCCGCGGGCGGGCGCCGCATTGGCTTTTCGGGGGCGTGACGGCCGGTGAGAGGCAGAGGGCTGCGGCTGTCGCCGTGACGGAGTGAGGGTCGAGAGAGAGGCTCCCGGCCGCCCGTCCGGAGACCCCCCATGCTTCAGACCCTGCCTTCCCGCCGCGCCGATCCGGCGGGGTCCGCTTCGCCGGCCACCGGCGCCTACAAGGTCGACATCAACCGCGGCGAGCGGATCGGCCGCGTGTCGTCCGAGTGGTTCTCGCGCCCGGACGACGAGCGCTACCTGTCCCTGACTGAGCTCCATGCCGCCGTGCGGGGCCGCGCCGAACGCGCCACCGCCCGCACCGTCGAGACCAGGGCGCTGCGCGTCGAGGCCAGCCGCGACGAAGCCGAGCGCTTGACGCTGATCGTGCCCGGTCAGGATGCGCCGGTGGCGCCGACGCACTGGTCCTACGGCCAGCTCTGCAGCCTGGTCGGCGCACCGGCCAGCTACATGCGCCAGCTTCCCGCGCCGCTGGCCGGCATCAACCTGCAGCACGGCCTACTGTCGCACCGGGCCGAGCTGGTGAAGACGCTGGAGGCCGACGACGGCCGCGGCGAGCTACGGGCCGTGACCGGCCCGGACTACGGCCGCATCTGGGATCATGAACTGGTCGAGGCCGTGATGCGCATCGCCGGCGACGGCACGGGCGACACGCGCTGGAAGGTGCCGGGCCTGCTCGACTGGTCGACCATGACCCACAACCCGTTCGTCGAGGTAACCAAGGACACGACGACCCTCTATGCCAGCGACCGCGACGTGTTCCTGTTCCTGGTCGACGATGCGCACCCAATCGAAGTCGGCCGGTTGCCGAATGGCGATCCCGATCTCTACTTCCGTGGTTTCTACTGCTGGAACAGTGAGGTCGGCTCAAAGACGCTCGGCATGGCGAGCTTCTACCTCCGCGCGGTCTGCATGAACCGCAACATCTGGGGCGCCGAGGGCTTCGAAGAGATCAGCATCCGGCACAGCAAATTCGCCGGACATCGCTTCGCGCATCAGGCGGCTCCGGCGCTGGAGCGGTTTGCCACGTCGTCCCCGGCACCGTTCATGGCCGGTATTCGCGCGGCGCGCGAGGCGATCGTCGCGCGCAAGGACGAGGACCGCGAGACCTTCCTGCGCAAGCGCGGCTTCTCGCGACCCGAGACCGAAAAGATCATCGCCACCGTGCTGGAGGAGGAAGGCCGGCCGCCCGAGTCAATCTTCG
>CAXUIA010000312.1:0-3232 GCA_964250835.1 uncultured Acetobacteraceae bacterium
CGCCTGCGTCCGCATCCCGCTCGGGCGCGGCGGCTGCGGCGCCGCCGCCGCCGGGCGGCGCACGATCATCGTCCCCGACGTGCATAGTTTTCCAGGCCACATCGCCTGCGACGAAGCGTCCCGTTCGGAGATCGTCGTGCCGCTCCTGCGCGGGCCCGACCTCCTCGGCGTGCTCGACATCGACAGCCCGGATCACGACCGCTTCACCGATCACGACCGCGACACTCTCGAGCGCATCGCCGAACGGCTCGTCACTGCTTCGGCGTGAGCGCGTCGGCTGGAAGAAACCGAAACGGGTAACGGCCATCCGGCGGACCGTCGCCCCGGATCGGCCGAGCTATAGCCCGCCTGCGCCCCAAACCCGAGTCGACGCCAAACCCGGCACATCCGCCAGCGTGAACTGGTCGGCAGCGTAAGTGTGAACCGCAGTTGGCGGCTTGGCTGATCGTGAAGGTCATGGTGCTCATCCTTCCGTGTTGCCAAGGGCGTCGTGCCGGAGGCGAAATCCGCGGCCTCCGGTTGATCGTTCCGTCCGCCTCACGTGCATTAGCCCGGAGTTGCACGCCTTGGATGTGACGCAGGTCACCGGTCGCAGCGATCAATCTTCCGCCTTTGCGCCCGGCCTCGCGCGGGAATACGCGCCGCTGCTGCGGCTCGCCGTGCCGGTCATCCTGGGCCAGCTCGCCCAGGTCGGCATGAACATCGTCGACAACATCCTTGCGGGCCACCTCGGTGCCATCGTGCTCGGCTCGATCGCCGTCGGCGGCAGCCTCTACATCATGATGCTGATCGCGATCGTCGGCGTCATGATGTCCATCCAGCCGACTGTGGCGCATCTCGACGGCGCCGGACGACGGGGCGAAGCGTCGCCTCTCTTTCGCCAGGCCGTCCTGCTCGGGCTGGCGGTGGGCGCGCTCGGAGGCGCGGCTTTGGCCATTCTCGGCCCGCTGATCCTGCATCTCGTCGGCATCGCGCCCAGTCTGCTGCCAGGCGCCACGAGCTTCACGCCCGCGGATTGTCGGAAGGTCTTTCGCGCACCACCCCCACGCTCGTCACCGAACTGCTCGGCCTCGTGGTTCTTGCTCCACTCGGCTACGCGCTGATGGATGGCCGCTTCGGTGCCCCAGCCCTCGGGCCGCTCGGCAGCGGGCTTGCCACCGCGATCGCGGTTTGGGCGCAAGGTCTCGCCTACATTCTCTACGTCCGCTTCTCACCCAGCTACCAGGGTGTCGACTGGACACGCGGCCGATGGCGCGCCGAACCGCATCATCTCAAGCCGCTCCTGCGGGTGGGCATGCCGATCGCGGTCACGCTCCTGCTGGAGGTGGGCATGTTCAGCACCGCCAGCCTCATCGTGGGCGGTCTTGGTCCCGATCAGGTCGCCGCCAACCAGGTGGCGCTCAGCCTCGTCACCGTCGTCTTCATGGTCCCGCTCGGCCTCTCGCTTGCGACCACTGTCCGGATCGGCCGCGCCGCCGGCGCTCACGATGTCATCGCGGTGCGTCACGCAGCACTGGCCGCCGCCACGCTCGTACTGGCCACGCAAGGAGTGTCGGCGTTCCTCCTCTTGACCGCTCCGCGCTTCCTGGTCTCGCTCTACACGACAGACCCGGCGATCATTGCGATTGCTGGCTCGCTCCTCGCCTACGGCGCGTTGTTCCAGCTCTCCGACGGCATCCAGGTCCTCGCCAACGGCGCGCTGCGCGGCCTCAAAGACACCCGCATCCCGATGTTCGTCACCGCCTTCAGCTACTGGCTGGTCGGTGTCCCCACCGGGGCGCTCCTGGCGCTGCATTTCCGCCTGGGTGCGGCCGGCATGTGGCTAGGCATGCTGGCCGGCCTGACGCCCGCGGCGTTGCTGCTGTCGATCAGGTTTGCAAGCCAGGTCGGCTGGCTGTCAATCAGGCGGGTCCGGGAGCGCCCGCCGGCGGGGTTTGGGACGGAGCCCCAACCTTCATCGCCTCGCGCGCCGCCTTGATCTGCACCTGCGTGTAGGCACGCGCGTGCGCCGCCAGATCACGTCCATCGTCCCAAAGATTGCGCCAGATCCCCAGAATGCCCTCGAGCGGTTGCCCCACCACGGCCGAGGAGAACGACTCGAACGTGATCGGCCCCTCATACCCCGCAGCCACGACCGCCCTGAACACCCGCCCAAACTCGATCGACCCGGAGCCAAGATACCCGCGGTGTGAATCCCCGGTATGAAAATACCCAAGATGCTCGCCCGTGCTGACGATGGCGGACGCGACGTCATGCTCCTCGATGTTCATGTGATAGCAGTCGAGATGCACCTTCACGTTCGCCATCCCGACCTGCTTGACGTAGTCCACCGCCTGCGCGGCGGTGTTGAGCATGTTGGTCTCGTAGCGGTTCACCACTTCCATCCCGAGCGTGATCCCGCTCTCGGCCGCCGTTTCCGCCACGCGGCGCACCACCTCGATCGAGTGACGCATCCCGTCCGCCGTCGCCGGCACCGAGTATTTCTGAAACGCCGAGTAAAGAATGCCGCACACATGCGTGGCGCCAACGTCGCGCGCGATCGCGATCCCGCGCCGCAACTGCGCTTCCCCCGCGCGGCGCCGCTCCGGATCCTCCGACGACACGTCCTGCGCCTCGGTGAGCCCGAAGGACATCGTCGCACCCAGACCATGACGCTCCAGCTCGCGCCGGGTGAAATCCATGTCGACCGTGTCCAGGTCCATCGACGACAGTTCGAGGATGTCGAACCCCGTCTCCGCCGTCAGCCCGATGGCGCGAGCCGCGTTCTCGTTCGTCCAATGTGGGGTCCAGACAAAAGCATGCACGCCGAGCTTGTTCATCAACGCCTCCCAGTCGCCCGACTGCTCTATCCGCGCCGGACCACGTAGCTTTCGGACAGTGCCATCGTGATCTCGGTCGCATGCATCGGGTCGCGCGCTTCGACCATAACCTCGAGTTCGGCATTCTGCACGCTGGGTGCGGCGAACAGCCGCTGGTGCGACACCTCGATGATGTTCCCGCCCGACCCGCCGATCTTCGTCGCGATGTCGGCCAGCACCCCCGGCCGATCCGGGATCTCCATGCGCAGCCGGAGCAGGCGTCCGTCGCGCAGCAGGTTGCGCAACAGCACGTTGGCCAGGATCCGGCTGTCGATGTTCGCCCCGCACACCGGCACCACCACCCGCCTGCCGGCAAACCGCTCGGCGAACGCCAGCACGCCCGCCAGCGCCGCCGCTCCTGCACCCTCCGCCAC
>CAXUIA010000313.1:0-732 GCA_964250835.1 uncultured Acetobacteraceae bacterium
AAGCCATGTCATGACCTGGCCCTTATCGTCGACCGCTCCACGCGCCACGACACGCCTGCCGTTCGGCCCTTCGACGAACACCGGCTCGAACGGCGGCGCCGTCCACGGTCCAAGTGGCTCGGCCGGCTGCACGTCATAATGACCATACAGAAGCACGCGTGGTCCCGGTCCGGTCCCGGGATGCGTCGCGCGCACGATCGGCAGCCCCGGCGTTTCGTCGATTGAGACCTCGAAGCCGATCTCCCCGAGGCGCGCGGCGAGCCAATCGGCGGCGCGACGGCAATCCTGCGCATGCGCCGGCTGCGCGCTGACGCTCGGGATCCGAAGCCAGTCCGAAAGCCGCGTCTCGGTGCTCGACCTCGTCTCGTCAAGCGTGTCCAGAACGGCAGCCAGCCGTTCAAAGGCCATGGTCATCGCCGAGCTCCTGCCCCTCGCCGAGGCGGTATGTGTTGAGAAACATCGCGACACTCGCCTTCGCGACCGCGTCGACGGCATCTCCGATCGGCTCGACCTGCACGTTCAGGCAGCATCGCGGCCAGAGCATGGTCTTGCACAGCGCACTAAACTGCTCGGCCGCCAACACCGCGTCGTCAAGCACGATTCGGCCATGGCGCGACTGCGCCTCAAGCCACAAGGCCAGCTCCCGACAGCCACGCATATGCCCAAACTCGAAATAGACGCTGGCAAGATGGGGAAATTTGACCGCTTCCGACAGCACGATCCGATGCAAGG
>CAXUIA010000313.1:742-3224 GCA_964250835.1 uncultured Acetobacteraceae bacterium
AGGTCTGAAAAGACGGAGACAGGAAAGCTGTGATCAGGCGGCGTGCCACTTCGAGCAGAACCGACCGCATGTCAGCGCCCGGATCGATCGGCTGCAGGATCCATTCCACCCGGTCACCGGTCTGCCGCTCGACAAAGGCGGTGAACAGGTCAGACTTGCCATCGAAATAGTTGTAGAGCGTGCCTTTTGACACCCCGGCGCGGTCCGCGATCTGCGACATGCTCGCGCCCTCATAGCCCAATTCGTTGAAGACCAGCGCGGCACCGTCAATGATCTGCCGCCGCTTGGGCGATCCATCGATCATCGGGTCGGTCTTCACCAGGGAGCGCAAGAGCATGCCTTCGTCAGCCGGCCATCGACCGGCCATTGAATTGACGATCCCGGAAAAGCGGATAGGTTGTCAACGATGACCGAACCGGTCGGTCAGTTATACGCGTCATGAGCGCCTGGGAGCTGTAGCGTGTCGGCTAGTGTCTCCAAACCCTGGCGCATCCTGAGCCGCGCGTGCTCGACGCTGGCTCTTCTGGGCGCCGCCGGCTGCATGCTCGGACCCGACTACAAGCGTCCGCACCTCTGTTCGGCAAAAACCTACGGCGACGCGCACGGTCCCACGCTCGCCAACGATCATGGAGTGGGCAGCCTTCCTGTCTCGGAACCCCTCGACCCTTCCTGGTGGAATGTGCTGGGTGACGCCGAGTTGGCTTCGCTGGAAAGCCGGATCGCCAAGGCCAATCTTTCAGTCCGCGAAGCGACGTTCCGGCTCGTGGAGAGCCGCGCCCAACGGCAGGTGACGGCGGCCGCACTCTACCCGACCCTGCAGGGGACGGGGCAATACACGCGCGAGAAGATCCCCAACCGTTTCGTTCAGCGTGCTCTTCAGCAGGCGAGCTCGAGCCTGCCTACGGGCGCCAGCCAGCAACTGGGCGCACTCGGTCAGCAATTGGGCGTCTCGGGCCAGCAGTTGGGCGGAACAAACATCCCGCCCGTCAATCTCTGGCAGGACGCGATCGATGCGAGCTACGAGCTCGACCTCTGGGGTCAAGTCAGGCGCCAGGTCGAGTCCGCCACTGCGCAGCAGGAGCAATCGGCGGACGCACGGCGAAGCAGCCTGATCTCGGCCGAAGCCGAAATGGCGCGCGACTACGTGGCACTCCGCGGCGACCAGACGCTGCTTCAAATCCAGCAGGACAATCTGCGGACCGCCAACCAGTCGCTCACCTTGACCCAGCAACGCTTTACCGGCGGGCTGACGACCGATCTCGATGTGCAGAACGCGCGTGCGCAGCTGGCGTCGACCGAAAGCCAGCTCCCCAACTATCAGCAGCAGATCACCGAGCAAATCAACGCGATCAGTCTGCTTCTAGGCGAGCCGCCGCAAGCGCTCGCGGGCGAGCTCACCACCGCAGCCCCTGTTCCGCCAGTGCCGCCACGCGTGCCGGTTGGCGTTCCCTCCGAACTCGTCCTGCGCCGTCCCGACGTGCGCCAAGCTGCCGACCAGCTGCATGCGGCAACCGCGCAGATCGGAGTGGCGATTGCCGCTTTCTACCCGCAGGTGACGCTGACCGGAAACCTCAACGAACTCGCACTCCAGTTCAGCGACCTCTTCACCTGGCAATCGGCCGGCTACGCGTTTGGGCCGTCAGTGACCCTGCCGCTGTTCGAGGGTGGCAGGCTTCGCGGTCAGTTGCGGCTCAACAAAGCCCAGCAGGCGGAGGCCGCCGTCAGCTACGAGCAAACCGTGCTTCAAGCCTGGCACGACGTTGACAATGCGCTGACTTCCTATGCCGGCGAGCAGGAGCGCCGTGATCAGCTCGCCATTGCGGTCAACGCCAGCCGCCACGCGCTGACGCTCGCCCAAGATCAGTACGCGCATGGCCTGACCGATTTCCTCAACGTCCTGAACGCGGAGCGGACGCTGCTCAGCGCTCAGCAGCAGCTCGCCACCAGCACGACAACGGTTTCGACCAACCTCGTCCAGCTCTACACCGCTCTTGGCGGCGGCTGGGAGCGGACCTTCCCCGCCTCCGACGCTCCCGCGACCGCCTCGCTCACCGATGCTGCGGGCGAAGCAACTGCGTCACTTCGATGACGGTCGGTTGACTCCGGGCACCGCAAGGCATAGATCTTGGGTCATCGACGGACCTGACGCGCCGACGCGCCTTGGGTCTTTCATCGTTCTTTGACAACAGCATCATGTAAGGAAGGGATATGTTGGCGGCGTTCTGACGCGTTTTCTACGGGAGTAGGGGGTGTGTTGGGGCTGGTTTGGTTTGGGGGCTGTATGTGGCTTTCTAGCTTTACTGGGGCGTTTGCTGATGTGTTCTGAGAATACGTTGAGTGAATGCTCTATTGATGTGGGGTTAGGGGGTCCGAGTTCGTTTTGTCCTGTTTGGTTGCTGTGTTTTGGCATGGTTTCTGGATGGTGACGGATGAACCTGAGAGTTTGATCCTGGCTCAGAGCGAACGCTGGCGGCATGCTTAA
>CAXUIA010000314.1:0-2579 GCA_964250835.1 uncultured Acetobacteraceae bacterium
AAAGGAACACCAGGTCGAGATTAAGGTGCCCCAACACCTGCCCGTTCTCGTAGCCGGAAAACCCGAACAGGAATCCGCCGACCAGCGAGGCCAACATCACCCCCGCCACTTCCTGCAGGAGCAGAAACCCAGCCAATCCTGCCAACGGGTGCGCAAGCAGTGTGAGCGCGTTGAACGCCGTGATCGGTCCCCAGACCAGCGTCACGGGAGCGGCGAGGAGCGACGCCGTCGGAACCGACGTCGCCCACGCCATGCTGTAGCCCGCCGGCGCGAACACCAGGTGCGACGTGAACGGATCGCGCCCGTGCGCGACGGCCCACGGCCACCAGCGCAGGAACCAGACGAAAACCTCGGGATCTGAGCCAAAGCCCAGCAGCGCGTCTCGTGACGGCGGCCGCCCGGTCGAGAGCAGGGTGCTTAACGCGTAGAGCGCGAACGCGACCGACGCCCGCCAGATCAAGGCGCGCTCACCGGCTCCAGCAGCAGATCGATGTGCGTCTTGCCCCGCTCAACATAGGCCCGCATCACGGCGTCGGTGTCGTTCCCAACATAGCGAACGTCGCCATCGAGCAGCACGACCCCGATCCGATAACCTTTCTCGACCAGCCAGCTCAGGTAGACCTCGCCCGATACGCCAGAAATCCCTGGCATCATGTCCGGCGAGAACTCCGAAATGATCGTCGGCCGATCCCGCTCGACGATGCGCGCGCAGCCCTGCATGGCGGGCCACTCTCCACCATCGACGTCGATCTTGATCAGGTCGATCCGCTGACCCGCTGGCACCAAATCCTCGACGCGAAACGACGGCACCGTCACCACATCCTCGCGCGTTGGATCGTCGACGGCCGACGTGCTGCCGGTCGAGTGTGAACTGTGCAGCGCCAGCAGGCCGGCCGCGTCTCCGGCGGCCACTTGCGCCACCGTCAGCCACTCGAACCCATTCCGCCGCCGGCTCGCCTCCAACAGCCGCGCGTTCCGGCCGTTCGGCTCAACCGCCAGCACATACCCGGACGGCCCCACGACGGACGCCGCCAACAGCGCGAAATAGCCGATATTCGCCCCGATATCGACAACGCCCATCCCGGACTTCACCGTCCGTTTGAAGACAGCGGTAACGTCGTCCTCGTAGTAGTCGACGACCACATGACGGCCCACCGCCGCATCGGCAGGGTCGGCGTAAATAGAGTAGCCGGCGAGCTCGACGAGTTTGATTTCGCTCGGCGCGACGGCAAGGAGGTTACGCCGGGAGAACTCGAGACTCGTGAGAAAACTGCGCACCAGATCGTCGAGCGGCTGCCCAACCATCAGGAAGTGCCCACGCCGCTCTTCCCGATTGGGGCGCGTCCAAGCAGCAGTCGAAACAGTGCCACGATGTCGCCCCGCGTGGCGCGGTCGCGCGGCCTCCGTTGCAGCCGCTCGGCCAAGCTGTTCAAGAACGCGATGGCTGCATCTCCCGCGAGCGACCGATTGAGCGCCGCCCGACCGCGTGAGCAACCCGCATCGTCGGCCGCTCAACCAGGACATGAAGCACGCCCGACACCAGGAACAGGACCGCGATCGCGATGATCAGGGACGACGTGTATGTCATCCCACCAGAAATCATCAGAAACTTGAGCAATGAATAGCCCACGATGCTCTGCGTCAGATAGAGAGGGAAGCTGATATCGGCCAGCCAGCCCACGACCCGCAGTCGCGGGATCGTTCGACGGGCAAAATAGGCGGCCGTGAACAGGGCGAGCGCGTCAAGGTAGCTCCAGGTGACCGTGGGAAACAAACTGCCCAATGGTCCGGCGCGCCAGCTCGCGGCAAACAGGCCGGTCCCGAGACCAAGCGCCCCGGCGAACTCCAGGTACGACAACCTACCGGTGAGATGCGAATGGAACAGACACCCGATCAGCATGAACTGCACGTACATCGTTTCGCGTGCAAGCTCCTCCACAGGCGCGGCCATCGGCGCTCCAGCGATACGCCAAGTGATCTCACCGACCGTCGCGCACACCGATAATAGAAGTAGAGTTCGCGGTGCAATATCGTGACAGAGTAAAACGATCAGCGCCGCCAACAAATAAAAACGCGTCTCGACGCCAAGAGACCAGTTGACAAGATCAATGCTGAACTGGCCGAAGTAATTAAACACCAAAAACAAGTTGCCGACGAGCGGCGCCAGTGAGAGATGATACGGGCGTCCCCAATGCCGGGCAGCAACACTGACCACACCGACATCGAGCAACAGGGCAGCAGCGTACGTCGGCCATAGGCGCACGACGCGTCCGAGCAGAAAACCAGTCACCGAGCGGTTCCGCAGCGACAGCGGGATCACCAGGCCGCTGATAAGGAAGAATAGCGCCACACCGAACGGGCCAGCCTCGAAGTCGGGCCGGTCGAAATAGCGGAAGTAGAATGGAGGAATGCCGCCCTGAGGTGGAGAGCGTGTCGCCACCTCGACGGAGCCCGGAAGCGCCCAGAACACGCCAATCAGATGGCTGAGCATGACCGACAAAACGGCAATGGCACGAAGCTGGTGAGCAAACTCGAGTCGTTTCACGCGGCCAGTATAAAGAAAGCCCGGGCGGAGGGGG
>CAXUIA010000314.1:2589-3219 GCA_964250835.1 uncultured Acetobacteraceae bacterium
TGCGCGTGCTGGAGGTCGGCACCGGCACCGGGTACAACGCCGCCCTGCTGGCCCCGGCCGGCTCTCAGTCGTTGCAAACGCCGTTAGTCTTAGTGTGCTAGCTCGCAGTAATCTGCCCGTTCACGCCTTGCGGGAAGAACAAACCCGCGTCCACCGAGGCGCCCGTCGCGTTGCCGTAAACGATGTTGAGCACCTGCGAGGTCGTGCGGGTGAACGCAGTTCCATACGGGTCGACGCTGGCAAAGTTGTAGGGATTACCCTGAGAGTTGGTCCCGTAATCGTCCGGAAACCCGTTAGGTCCGACGCTGATCGTGGAGCGCAGGTTCGAGATAGCGTTCGTCGCCGCGCCGGCACCTATGTCGGCAAGTACGCCACGCACCGCTCCGGCGTGATATCCTTCGACAGCCAGGATCTGAGTGGCAGTCGGCAGATAGCCGTTCGGACCTGGGGTCAATAGCGACGCCGCGCCAGCATAGGCAGTCACACCCACGTCTTCAAAGATATACGAGCCCAGCAAAAAGCTGACCTCATCGGCAAACGGATTGAAGTTCGGAATACCGACCAATCCTCCAAGGATCTGGAAACTGTATTCCAAGTCGATGTTCGGTTCTGAAATAAGGTAGTTCGTCG
>CAXUIA010000315.1:0-3209 GCA_964250835.1 uncultured Acetobacteraceae bacterium
GACCGCGTCATCCGCCTCCCCCCCGGCTTCGAAGCCGTCGCCAGCAGCGCGGGCGCCCCCTTTGCCGTCATCGCCGACGAGCGCCGCCGCTTCTACGGCACCATGTTCCACCCCGAAGTCGTCCACACCCCGCACGGCGCGGCACTCATCCGCAACTTCACCCACCACGTCGCCGGTTGCGCCGGCAGCTGGACCATGGCCGGCTTCCGACACGCCGAAATCGCCCGCATCAAGTCCAAGGTCAAAGACGGCCGCGTCATCTGCGGCCTCTCCGGCGGCGTCGACAGCTCGGTCGCCGCAATCCTCATCCACGAGGCGGTCGGCGACCAGCTCACCTGCATCTTCGTCGACCACGGCCTGCTCCGCGCCGGCGAAGCCGACGAGGTCGTCCGCACGTTTCGCGACCGCTTCAACATCCGCCTCATCCACCGCGACGCCAGCGACCTGTTCCTCACCGCCCTCGAAGGCGTCTCCGACCCCGAAACCAAGCGCAAGACCATCGGCCGCCTCTTCATCGAGGTCTTCGAGGAGGAAGCCACTCGCCTCGGCGGCGCCGACTTCCTGGCCCAGGGCACGCTCTACCCGGATGTCATCGAATCCGTCAGCTTCACCGGCGGCCCGTCCGTCACCATAAAGTCCCACCACAACGTCGGCGGCCTACCGGAGACCATGCGGATGAAGTTGATCGAACCGCTGCGCGACCTCTTCAAGGACGAAGTCCGCGCGCTGGGCCGCGAGCTCGACATTCCGGAAACGATCGTCGGCCGCCATCCCTTCCCCGGCCCCGGCCTCGCCATACGCATCCCGGGCCCCGTCGACCGCGCCAAGGTCGAAACCCTGCAGCGCGCCGACCGCATCTTTCTCGAGGAAATCCGCGCCCACGGCCTTTACGACGCCATCTGGCAAGCCTTCGCCGTCCTGTTGCCGGTCAAGACGGTCGGCGTCATGGGCGACGGCCGCACCTACGACCAGGCGTGCGCGCTCCGAGCCGTCACCAGCACCGACGGGATGACCGCCGAGATCTACCCGTTCGACATGAGCTTTCTCAGCCGCGTCGCGGCCCGCATCGTCAACGAAGTCCACGGCATCAACCGCGTCACCTACGACATCACCAGCAAACCGCCCGGCACCATCGAGTGGGAATAGCAGGGCGCTGCCCTGCACCCGCTGGGGCCAGCGGCCCCAGACCCGCCTCAGGCGACCAGAACGTCCGGCGCGCTCCTGTCCGTCCGGGCGTCGAGCCGCGCACGAACCGCCTCTAGCTCGGGTCCAAACAGGATCAGCGGCGCTTAGCCCTCAGCAGCCCACGCGTATCTCGTCTAGGCTTGCCGATTGAGGGTGATGCTGCTCTTCGATGAGGTGGAGGCCGCTGTTGGACGTCTCAAGCGGTTCATGCCAAGCCGTTGACTAGATCGCTACACACGTTTGCAATGTTATGAGTCGCAACCAGGGTTGGTAGGCTCTTGACGCGCAGACGCAGGAACGCCAACCCCGTCCCGAATATGGTCGCGAAGACGAACGGCAAGCAAGCAAAGCGGAACAACCCATTATCGATGCTGAAGCCGTGGCAAAGCCCGAAGAGCACCGTGGCGCAAAGTGCGGCGGGAAAGAGATTGGGACCGCCTGTGGTTTGAGAGTATGCTCGTCCAAGGAGAACAAAAACTATCCCTCGCCAGCAAAGCTCCTCCGCCAAACCCGGCATGGTGGCTTCATAGGCGATCGTTTCTGGGCTTGGCCCGGTATGATTGCGCACCACGAAACTGATGACGCCAGCAAAAAGACAAGCTGCAACGATGCCGAGCAACGTCCATGCCCAGCGCGATCGATCGGCAGGTAAACCAAGAGGCAGCTCCTCTCCTTGCGGCCTTAGAATAAGGATAACCAAGCAGGCCAGTGCGACTGAAAATGCCTTGCCAACCCAGTTCCACTGCCGACCAAGAAGTAGGTGCAAGCCTGCCAGCGTGACAGCCCCATCGAGAAGAATGTAGCTAAGACAAGCAAAGAGCCAGAACGGTCGAGTCGGCCGAGCCCAGGGCAGACAGACGATGACGGCAATAATAAAGGCAGGAACCAAAGGCACCAAATAGACGAGCCTGCTCATCATGCCTTTTCACCACCCTCATCGGTCTGAAGCCGACCGAATGATCGAATCAAGCGAAAGACTTGCAATCGCCCTCGTGATCAGCTCGCAACGACAAAAGGATTGATGACCCGCAAGCCTCCGTCCAACACCATGCCGTGCTGCAGATCCTCCGACCACAACCTGTCGCAACCGGCGTGAACGGCCGAGGCGACAATCATCGCGTCGTAGGTGGACAACCCATACCGCTCCGCCAGCCTCAATCCGCTGTCATGGACCTCAACGGTAACCGGGTGAACCGTCAGCAGACCGCGCAGCGTCGCCAAAAACCCGTGTGTCTCGGCCCATGACATCCGCATCTTTCGACGCGCGAAATTGGTCAGCTCGTTGAGAACCTGAACGCTGATGGCGCCGCCCACGGCAAGGGCCGATTCCGCCCGATCTGCCTTCGCCGAATCGTCCGACGCGAGATAGACGAGAACGTTCGTGTCGAAGAAACTAGCGGGCATTCACCTCGTCTCTGTCGAACTTGAAGTCGGGCGGAAGCCGGCCGCGAAAGGCGCGCAGACGCTGCAACAGCTCCTCACGTCCGGGTTTGCGCGCGACGCTAAGCGCCCGGGCGTCAGCGACATGGATCTCGATGTCATCCCCGTCCTTGAGCTCAAGCGCCTCGACGACGGCTGCGGGAAGCCGAACGGCCAGGCTGTTTCCCCACCGAGCGACCTGCATGCCATTCCCCCGAAGATAGACACATGCAGTCATGTATATCCACCCCGGCCAACCGTCAAGAAATCAGCGAGCGGGCGAATACCGCCCGTTGAAATCGCACGCCGCCCCGTGCCAGTCCCCGCAAGCCTGCTCGATCACCGACAATCCGCCCCCGATCCGGCCGATCGCGAGCGCGCACGTCCCGTTCTCGTCCGTGCGCGACATGATCAGCGTCCCGCCGCTCTCCACCACCGGTCCCGAAACGCCGCCGCCGCACTCACGCCCTTCCGTATCGAGACGCGCGTGCACGCTCCCGTCCGCAAGATGCGCAAGCTCCACGTGGGCGGCGCCGTCCCCTCGTCGGTAAACCTGCTTGGGCGCCGCGTCGACCGCCGCCAGCAACCGGAGATCCGCTTCCGAG
>CAXUIA010000316.1:0-935 GCA_964250835.1 uncultured Acetobacteraceae bacterium
CCCGCCGCGCCCGCACCCCGCACCCGACCATCCGCCGCGCCCCCGAACGCAGGGTGGCGCCACGTTCAACCACCACGTCCGGCTCCAGCACGAGCGCCGTCGATTCCCCCGCCACCGCCTCCATGCGCTCCGGTGCCGACCAGCGCACGATCGACGCCACCCGCGCCGGAACGCAAGCGGCGCCGATCAGCACCTCGTCGCCCACCGCGACCCGGCCCGCCTCGATCCGTCCCACGGCCGTGCGCCTGTCGCCGTCGCGATAGACATCCTGCACCGGCAGCCGGAACGGACGACCCACCTGTGACGACAGATCCGGCACCGCCGCCAACGCTTCAACCAGCGTGGGCCCCTGATACCAGTCGAGATTGGCCGAACGCGCCGCCACGTTGTCGCCATGACGCGCCGAGGCCGGCACGACCACGGATGCGGTCAGCCCAAGCGACTTCAGCAACGCCCTGATTTCGGTCGCCGCATGCTCGAGACGCCGCTCGTCGTAGTCCAGCAGATCCCCCTTGTTCATCAGCACGATCACGTGCCGAACGCCGATCAGCCGAAGCAGCATCGCGTGGCGCCGCGTCTGATCCTGCGCGCCTTCGCGCGCGTCGATCACCAGAACCGCCGCCGCCGCTCCCGCCGCGCCTGTCACCATGTTGCGCAGAAACTGCCGGTGCCCCGGCGCATCGATGATCACGAACGGCCGCCCCGCGATCTGGAACGGGATCCGTGTGGCATCGATCGTCACACCCTGATCCCGCTCGGCCTGCAGGCTGTCGAGCAGGAACGACCACTCGATCTCAACCCCGCGCGCCCTGCTCGACGCCCGGCAGCCCGGCGCGTTGATCGTGACCGACCTCGGCGTCCGGGAGGAACCGGTCTGGGACGGCCCGCCGCCGCTGTTCATCGACCACCATCGTCCCTCCGGCCTGCCCCCGGAC
>CAXUIA010000316.1:945-1547 GCA_964250835.1 uncultured Acetobacteraceae bacterium
TTCATACACGTTGCGTGAGTCGTAGAGCAGCCGTCCGATCAGCGTCGACTTGCCATGATCAACGTGCCCCACGATGACGATCGGTGTCGGCATCCGGTCCTCGCCGCCCGGCGCACCGCTTGTCGCGGCTGTGTTCGGCATGTCCAGCATCACAGGTATCCGGCCACCCGAAGCCGCTCGAACGCGTCCTCGGTCTCGTTGTCCATCGCCCGCCCGGACCGCTCCGACGTGCGGGTCTGGCGAAGCTCCGCGATCACTTCGGCAATCGTCGAGGCATTGCTCGGGACCGGCAGCGTGATGTCCTGATCGCCAAGCGACCGGTAACGCATTCCGTCGCGCGAGAAATAAAGGTCCACCACCGGAATGCCCTCGCGCTCGATATACTGCCACACATCGAGCTCGGTCCAAGCCAGCAGGGGATGGACGCGAACGTGCGCCCCCTGTTCATACGGCACCACGAACTGCCCCCAGAATTCCGGCGGCTGGTTGCGCGTGTCCCAGCGATTGCTCGCACCGCGCGGACTGAACACCCGCTCCTTGGCGCGCGTCGCCTGCTCGTCGCGCCTGATCCCCGCGATCACGCCCGCAAGCCCGCGCTCCTC
>CAXUIA010000316.1:1557-3195 GCA_964250835.1 uncultured Acetobacteraceae bacterium
GATCAACCGCGCCAGCCCCGCCGTCTTGCGTGCCGCCGAGCGCGCCGCCGGCGGCAGCGTGGGGTCAATGTCCTCGATCGGCGGACAATCCCGCACGATCAGATCGAGATCCCATTCCTTCGCGTAACGCTCACGAAACTCGTACATCTCGCGAAATTTCTTGCCGGTATCGACATGCATCACCGGAAACGGCACGCGACCCAGGAACGCCTTGCGTGCCAGCCACAGCATCACGTTGCTGTCCTTGCCGAGCGACCAGAGCATGCCCAGTGGCTTCAGCCGCCGATAAGCCTCGCGCAGAATGAACACGCTCTGGCTCTCCAGGTCGTCGAGCTTGTCGATCACGGGCGAATCTCGCGTCATTACGATGTGCAGCTACGAACGTCACACGCCATACACAAGTCGACAGATGAAACAAACTGTCGCCTAGCCGAGCCGGTGTATGCCGCACTCCGTTTTGCACGAGCCCGACCAACGCCCGGCCCGGCTGTCTTCGCCCGTCGTGACCGCGCGCGTACACGGAGCGCACCCGATGGAGCGATAACCCTCCGCCACCAGCGGATGCGCCGGCAATCCCCACTCCGCAACCGTGCGCGCCACACGCTCTGCATTCCATGACGCGAGCGGATTGAGCTTGACCCGGCCGCCCTCGAGCTCGACCGACGGCAGATGCGCCCGCGTCTGCGCCTGGTGACGCTTGCGTCCCGTGATCCAGCTGTCAAAGCCCATCAGCGCCCGATCCAGCGGACGCACCTTGCGCAGATTGCAGCACGCATCGGGATCGAACCACCGCAGCTCGCCCGTCGGGTCGCGCTCGTTCGCCTCGCCCGGATCCGGCGTCATGTCACGCACATCGCGCAATCCCAGCCGCTCAGCCACCAGATCGCGATAGGCGAGCGTCTCCGGGAAATGCCGATCGGTCTGCAAGAACAGCACCGGCAGCGAAGGATCGATCGAGGCGACAAGCGCCAGCAGCACCACCGCTTCCGCCCCGAACGACGACACCACCGCCGTACGTCCTGACAGGCCCGACCCGATGGCCAGATCGAGCAGCGCACGCCCTTCCAAGCCCGACCCGGCCAGACGCAGATAGGCAGTCGCGGCATCGAAGCCGTGACCCTCTACCCGCGCGTCTGATTTGTCGTGGACCAGAGAGTCCATGAAGCCTCGCCCTATCGGCCGTGTATGCCCGGCAAATGCACATTGCGGAAGAGAGTTTTAAGATCACCCTAAGATTTTGGTATATTCCGCATTATAGCGCCGAGATGTGCGAGCACACGCCCGCTGCGAACCGCCCCGAGTTCAGCTCGAACGGGAACGTCCCCAGCAGACGCAACTCGTCGGCATACTCCGCCACATCCTCGACCAGCGCCGCGCCATCGGGCCTTTCGCCGAGCCGCTCGGAGCCAAGCATCGCCAGCCGGTCCGCCTCGCTCAGCCGCGGCGCAAGCCCCGCCACCACGGCCGATGACGCCAACTCGCGCAGATGAGCCGCCGCCCACCCTCCCGCGTCACGCAGCGCCCGCGTGAGTGCGGCCGCCTGCTCCGGCCGGTCCCGCAGCAATGCCCCGCTGCAGGCGAGCGCGTTCGACACCCGCTGACGATAGCTCCCCGACAGGTTCGTCGCGATCTCGACTG
>CAXUIA010000317.1:0-3186 GCA_964250835.1 uncultured Acetobacteraceae bacterium
GCCCGGCCGGCCGCGCAGTCGGCGAACGGCTCGCGTCCGTGCGCGCCTGGTGGCTCGAACGCGGCGCCTCCGACGACCGCGAGGCCTGTCTGGCGGCGCTTGCCCGCCTGCTTTCCGGCAGCGGGACGAACTGCTAGAGGCGCCTATGGACGCCCGCACGCCGAGACTTGGGGACATGGTGGCCCCGATCGCCGGAGCGCCCGAGCGGGCCGCCGCAACCTGGGCGCCGCTGCGGCGCCTCTGGCGCGACGACATCGCGTCGCACCGTGGCCGGCTGCTCGCGGTTCTGTCGCTTACGGTGGTCATGGCCGGCCTGACCGCGCTCTACCCGCTCGTGATCAGCCGCGCGCTCGACATGTTCACAGCCCACGCCCGGCGCATCCTCTATCAGGTCCCCGCGCTGGTCGTGGCGATCACGGCCGGCAAGGCCGCCGCCCAGTATGGCCAAACCACCGCCGTCCAGCAGCTCGTCCTGCTGGTCATCCGCGGTCTGCAGATGCGCATGTTCGGCCATCTGGTGGAGGCCGACATCGCGCGGATCGAGCGGGAGGCGCCGGCCCAGCTCGCCGCCCGCTTCACCACCGACGCGACCGTGATCCGCGAGGCGCTGATCCGCGCGGTCAACGCGCTCGCCGACGCGGTCACCGTCGTGGGCCTGGTTGCGTCGATGCTGTGGATGGACTGGGAACTGAGCCTGATCGCGGCCCTGCTCTACCCGCTGGCCGCACTCCCCATCCAGCGGATCGGCCGCCGCGTGCGTCGCGCCTCCGGCGGCATGCAGGAACGGACCGGAGAACTCGCCGCCCTGCTCAACGAGAGCTTCGCCCAGGCGCGCACCGTGCGCGCCTACCGCCTCGAGCAGGCCGAACGCGCGCGCGCCGCTCATGCCTTCCAATTGCTCTACAGGGCGCTGCTGCGGATGACGCGCTGCCGCGCGCGCGTCGAGCCGGTGCTCGAAGTGCTCGGCGGCGGTGCTGTCGCCGCCGTGCTCGGCTTCGCCGGCTGGCGTGCCTCGCATGGCGGCAGCACGCTCGGCGACTTTTCGGGCTTCGTCGCCGCCCTGCTTCTCGCAGCGCGTCCGCTCCGGGCACTCGGCTCGCTTAACGCCGCCGTCCAGGAGGGGCTCGCCGGCCTGACCCGCGTCTTCGACGGGCTCGACGAAAGCACCGCCATCGCCGAGCACCCGCGCGCGATCGCCCTGCCTGCCGGACCCGGCCATCTCCGGTTCGAACAGGTAGGCTTCCTCTATCCCGACGGGCGCACCGGCCTCCAATCGCTCTCCTTCGAGGCGCTGCCCGGACGCACCGTCGCCCTCGTCGGGCCGTCGGGCGCCGGCAAATCGACGGCTCTCTCCCTGATCCCCCGCCTGCACGACGTCTCTACAGGCCGCATCACGCTCGACGGCCATGATCTGCGCGTGCTCACACTCTCCAGCCTGCGCGGTGCGATCGCCTATGTCGGCCAGGAGACAATGCTGTTCGACAGCTCGGTCGCCGCCAACATACGAATGGGACGCCCCGAGGCGACGGACGCCGAGATCGAGCAGGCCGCCGCCGCCGCGGCCGCCGCCGACTTCATCGCCGCCCTGCCCGACGGCTACGGCACCCGCGTGGGCTATGGCGGCAGCAGGCTTTCGGGCGGCCAGCGCCAGCGCGTGGTGCTCGCCCGCGCGCTGCTGCGCAACCCGCGCGTCCTGCTGCTCGACGAGGCCACCAGCGCGCTCGACGCCGAGAACGAGGCGGCCGTGCAGGCGGCACTCGCCCGCCTCCGGCAGGGACGCACCACCATCATCGTCGCTCACCGTCTCAGCACGGTGCGCTCGGCCGACCTCGTCGTGGTGATGTCGGAGGGCCGCGCCGTCGAAGCCGGCGATCACGCCGAACTCGTCGAAGCGGATGGCCTCTACGCGCGGCTGGTGCGAAGCCAGGCTTTGGCCGCGTGAAGTGTTGGGGCGCGGGCCCCACCCCCCCCGGGGGCGCGCCCCCCGCCCCCCCCCGACGATTGAGCATGTGGGGCGTCGCACCGGCGGAACTCGAACTCAAGAGGCAGCGCCCTCAGTGCCTGTCCGACCCTGCTTGCCGACCCGGTGGCGTTGGACCTCGGGCGTGATGTCGACGATCGGCCAGGGACCGAGCGGCTCGATCGTGTAGGGGAGATCAATAATGGAAACCAGTAACGGTTCACGCGTGGGATCGAACTTGCAACGCGGCCTGGTTTGTTCAGCCGAGAGAACAAGGCATCCGTTTTTGCGTAGCAACATCGGGAACTCGCCGTCCAACGCTACCCAGTAGGCGTCGGCGTCCGGAAAAGCTTTGAGTAAGGCGACGACACCGCGAACCGTCTCTTCGTCATACACGTCCCAATACTTCAGGTCACCGCCCTTCTGAGTGAACTGAAACGTGACCTCCCGCGTGGCCACCACGCCATTATCCGGTCGGACGTTCTGCCAACTTACATCCTCGCTGACGATCAACAGCGTCGCGTCGCTTTCCGCGTAACTGAGGTGCTCGAAATTCGGAATAACCTTAAACCCGAGATCGGCGCGCACGACCGCGTCACGCAAGGCGGCGCGAGACGTCGGTGTGTCGAGAAACAGCCGGTTGTCAATGGTCATCGTAGGACCTCGTCAGGGCCTGAACGGCTGGCTAACACCATTCTTGGTGATGACGATCACCTCCCTCAATCCCGGAACGGGGTGAGCCCGAAGGGTAGCGCGAACCGACGCCTCCGTCTGCGTCGTGCCACGCAGATCCACCACAACGCGATCGGTCTGCCGTCTGCCGACTTTGGCGCCGATGCCTGCGCGCACGCTTTCCGCACTGTCCATCGTCGGCGTGTAGGTGTGGAACACACGGCCGGAGACAAGCAGGTCCGGATTTGCGCGTTCGCTCAGCCCCAGCCGTCGAAGGCCTTCAGGCGTCAGCGGGGGATTGGGGCCTCGGGTCGGACTCTGCACGGTGTTGTAGCCGGCAGACGCCAGCCTGTCGGCAACCTGGTTCTCCGAGTCGACCCCTGCTTTCTCGGCAGGCTCGGCATTCGGCCGGCTCGTCGAACGAAGGCCGGTCGGTCTGCCGCCAATGGGTCCGGTCGGCTGGGTCAGGCCAGGATCGGCGCGGCTCTCCTGGATGTGGTCGGGCGGTGTCGGGCTGCCGCAGTAGGGGAGCCCATGCGCGAAGCCGGCCGCCG
>CAXUIA010000318.1:0-2856 GCA_964250835.1 uncultured Acetobacteraceae bacterium
TTCTACTCGTTCCTGCCGGACGGCGGCGCCGAAGCCACGACGGGCAAAGTATGGATCGAAGCCCAGCTCTCAACTGCTCCCGATCGCGATCCCCGCCGCCAACACCAGCGCCCCGCCGAGCATGACCTTCGCCGCCGCCGAGACCGGCGGCGTATCCATATACCGCCACTGGATCCACGCGATCGTCATCAGCTCGGCCACAACCACGCACGCCGACACGATCGTCGCCGTCCAGAACTTCGGGATCAAGTAGGGCAGCGTGTGCCCGATCCCGCCCGCGATCGTCATCAGCCCGCACACCAGCCCGCGCAGGTAGGGCGTCCCCCGCCCGGAAATCCGGCCGTCATCCGCCAGCGCCTCGGCGAACCCCATCGAAATTCCAGCCCCGATCGACGCCGCCAACCCGACCACGAACGCGTTCCACGACGAATGCGTCGCGAATGCGGCCGCGAACACCGGTGCCAGCGTCGAGACCGATCCGTCCATCAGCCCGACCAGCCCCGGCTGCACGATCTGCAGCACGAACCGCTTCTTGGCGTCGTCCGTCTCCTTCAGCCGGGCTTCGGACCGCGGTGCCGCCTCATCGATCTCGTCGGCGGTCCGCTCATGCGCCGCCTCCGCCACCGCCAAATCAACAAACACCCCCCGGACCGCCGCGTCCTGTGTCCGGCTCGCCGCCTGGTGATAAAACCGGCTCGCGTTCGATTCCATCTGCCGCGCCTGGCGACGCATCGCCTCGGCGCCCAATCCGAGCACCGAGCTCGCCGGCCGCTCCTGCAGCAGCCCACGCACATCCATGGCCCGGATCGGCGGGATCGTCTCCCCGAACTTCTTCCGGAACAGATCGATCAGCAAATGCCGATGACCCGTCTCCTCGTCCGCCATCTCGACAAACATCCGTGCGCTGTCCGGGTGCGTTTCGCGCAACTGCTCGGCAAAGTCGGTGTACGCCCGCGCCGCCTCCTCCTCGTTGCTGATCGCGAGCGCCAGCACCTCCGGATCGGACAGCTCCTCGATATGCCGCCGACGGCGGGCGCGGCCGACATTGAGCCTCTCAATCCCGTCCATCTATCTCTCCCTCAACGACCGCGCTCTGCCCCAAACTCCGCTGCGGCGAGCCGCCCCACCCGCCCTCATGTCCAGTACAGTGCATGCGCTCCAGGCAACCTCGCCGCCAGCGCACCCTCGATTGACCCGCGCATCTCGGACATCTCACCTTTCGGAAACACGAACTTGGTCGACCCGAACTTCGTCATCTTCCGCGACCGCAGGCTCTCATCCATCTCCAGCGAGCTCCCCGGATACCAGCCCACCAGCACGTCCTTCGACTTCGGCGTGAACCGATGCGTGATCAGCTCCGCCGTCAGGTCAACGCCCGGAACCCCGTCCAGTGCCGCCGCCACGTCGGCAAACAGCGCGTCATACTCCGCCTTCCACTCCGGCAGCCGCAGGATCGGCGCCACCGTCAAACCCACCGGGTAGCCGGCCATCGCCATCGCCCGCAGTGCTGCCAGCCGCGCCGTCATCCGCGGCGCGCCGCCCTCATGTCGCTCGGCCGACCGCGCATTGACCGAAAACCGCACCCGCGTCCGACCCCCATGCGCCAGTCCAAGCAGCGGCTCCACCGCGTCGAACTTGGTCGTGAACCGCAGCTGAACCGCGGCGTCCCACGCGCCAAAATGCGTGATGCACGCTGCCAGATGCCCCGTCAGGTGCTCGATCGACAGCGGATCGGTGTAGCACGAGCACTCAAACGTCGTTCCCTCCGACGCCCGGTCCGCCGACACCGACGTGATCCGCCCCTGGCCGACCGCGGCCGGCAGTTCCGCCAGGATCTCCGGGAGGTTTGCATACGCCCGCACGATCGGCGGCCCCGCCAACGATCCCGCCAGATAGCAATATGAACAGTGCGCCGGGCACCCCTCGGCCAGATCGAACCGCCAGTCCGCGCTCGGCGGGATCGGCTGCAGCCGGCGCCGGCTCGCACTCGCCGTCACCACCGCGAGCGTCGTCTTCGCATCCCGATAGGCGTCCGGCAGGCCGTTCAGCCGGTCGGCCTTCAGCCGCACCACCTCCGCCCCGAGTGCTGCCGCCCGCTCAACGATGGCCCGTCCGGACTCCCAACCGAGTGCGGACGGTGTCACCAGAACGCGTCGAGGAATCCAGAGCCGAGCCATCCGCCCCATGTCGGTCACGTCGTCCCAGCCACAACCCAATCCCCTCAACCTCGTTGCATCCGTCCAGACAGGAGACAAGCCATGACCGACGTCCGCACACTGGCGCCTCACGACCCTCTTCCGGGAGGTCATTCCGTGGTGCTGATGCGCCGCTTCGCCGAGGACGCGCCGGACCGGCTGATGATCGAAATGATCGTGACCAATCCCGACAAAAGCGAGGAAACCTCCATCCCCACCGACGCGGCGGGAGGTCCGCTCGACTGGGACGCAGCCTTGTCCGTCGCCAAGCAGCGCGCCGAGGGCGAAGGCCTCCAACGCATCTGGACCGTCGATCGCACCGCTGGCCCGCGCGAGCAGGAGGTGATCGCCCATGGCGGCGATCGCATGGCGGACGGCGAGAAGCTCGACGACATCGACGAGGACGCCACCGGCCCCGACATGCGCGACCCGGACCCCAACACCGCACCGCGTAAGTTTCGGTAAGGTGCGCGTCCTCCTCATCGAGGACGACGAGCAGATCCGCCAACTCATCGCCGAAAGCCTCTCAAACGCCGGCTTTGACGTGGCCGGCCTCGCTTTCGCCGAAGACGCGCTCGTCCTTTTAGGCAGCGGCGAACCGTTCGACGTGCTCGTCACCGACATCGACCTCGGCGACGGCCTGACCGGCATGGACCTCGCC
>CAXUIA010000318.1:2866-3186 GCA_964250835.1 uncultured Acetobacteraceae bacterium
GGGCCCGCCGCCACCCCCCCCGCGCCCCGCGCCTCCCCGGCCCGCCCCGCCCCGGCGCCCGCCACCGCCCGTCATCCCGACATCGAGCGCATCTTCATCACCGGCCGACCCGTCGACCGCGAGGGCCGCTCGCCGCAGCCGCACGAGCGTCTGCTCCTCAAGCCGTTTGGTCCGTCCCAACTCATTGACCTCATTCGCTCGATGACCGGCCAGAGCAAGGGCCTTGCCCCGCCCTGAAGACAGCCCGACCCTGCCTGCATGACCGAAGAAAAGCTGAGTTTCCTCACCCCCGAGCAGTTGAGCGACTTGCTGGTGTCGGA
>CAXUIA010000319.1:0-803 GCA_964250835.1 uncultured Acetobacteraceae bacterium
GGCCGCGACCGTGTCCATGTCGAGCGGGTTGAGCGTGCGTAGGTCGATCACCTCGGCCGAAAACCCGTTCTTCGCGAGGTTGGCCGCCGCATCGAGTGCGAAATGGACCATTCGCGAGTAGCTGACGATGGTGACGTCATCGCCCTCGCGCCGGATCGCGGCGCGGCCCCAGGGCGCGATCGGTTGATCGAGATCGGCCTCCTCCTTGCGGGTGTAGAGCGCCTTGTGCTCGATCAGCACGACCGGATCGGGCAGCGTCAGGCTGTGGCGAAGCAGGTGATAGGCGTCGGATGCGGTGGCCGGCATCACCAGACGCAGCCCGGGCGTGTGCATGATCCAGCCTTCAAGGCTTTGGGAATGCTGCGCGCCCGCCGAACGGCCGGTTCCGCCCTGGGTGCGCAGCACCATCGGCACGCCGATCTGGCCGCCGAACATCGCCCGGATCTTGGCCGCCTGGTTGGCGAGCTGGTCCATCACCAGGCCGAGAAAGTCGACGTACATCAACTCGGCCACTGGACGCAGGCCGGTCATCGCGGCACCGATCGCGGCGCCCACGATGGAGGCCTCGCTGATCGGGGTGTCGATCAGCCGCTCGGCGCCGAATTTGGTGATCAGGTCCTTGGTGACGCCGTAGGCGCCGCCATAGAGGCCGACCTCCTCGCCGATCACAACAATGGTGTCGTCGGCCTCCATCTGGTCGTGCAGCGCCTGGCGCAGCGCGTCGCGGTAGGTGATCTCGACCATCAGACGCGCGCCAGCACGCGGTCGCCAGGTGCCAGAGCCGGCCGGCCGGCTTGTTCCGG
>CAXUIA010000319.1:813-3173 GCA_964250835.1 uncultured Acetobacteraceae bacterium
CCCTTGAGCTTCTTCTTGCGCGCCGGCGGCTGCACCGCGAGCACCTGCTCGACATCCTCGCCGTCGACCATGTCGGCGGCGAGCCCGAACGCCTCGGCGCGTCGCTCGAACTCGACCGAGCGGGTCGCCCGATCGATCCGTGTGCCCATGCCATACTGGTTGTTGATGCACACGAACACCACCGGCAGGTCCCACAGGGCGGCCATGTTCATGCTTTCGTAGAGCACGCCCTGCTGCATCGCGCCGTCGCCGAAGAAGGCGACGGACACGGCATCTTTCTTGAGGCGCTTGTAGCTCAGGCCGGCGCCGACGACGTGCGGGATGCCGCCGCCCACGATGGCGTTGGCGCCGAGATGGCCGAGCGCCATGTCGGCGATGTGCATCGAGCCTCCCTTGCCGCCGCAATAGCCGATGGCCTTGCCGCCGATCTCGGCCATCATCCGGTTCGGGTCCGCGCCGCGCGCGAGGAACACCCCGTGCCCGCGATGGTGGGTGGTGAAGCTGTCCTCGGCCCGCATGGCGGCGCAGACGCCGGCTGCCGCCCCCTCCTCGCCGATCGAAAGATGCAGCATCGAGCCGGCCGACTCGCCGCGCACATAGAGCTCGGCCACGCGTTCCTCGAATGAGCGGATCCGCCGCATGGTCCGGTACAGGTCCAGGAGTGGGATGTTTGCACGCATGGCGGTGTCCATTCTTCAGAAACCGGCTCGTCGGAGCGCCTTGAGCGCCGGATAGAGCCCGCGATAACCCTCGTAGAGCTCGCGGTAGCGCGCGGCGACGTCGGCGCGCGGCTCGATCCGCCGGCCCGGCTTGACCATCGCCGCGCTGCCGGCCTCGATGCTCGGGAAGTGGCCGGTTCCAAACGCCGCCAGGATGGCGGCACCGAGCGCCGGCGCTTCGGCAGACGCCGGCACGCGCACCGGCAGGCCCGACGTGTCGGCATGGATCTGCAGCCAAAGCTCGGAGGCGGCGGCGCCGCCGCCCACCACGATTTCCCGCCCGGCAAAGCCCGCCTGGCGCATCTGGTCGAGGATCGCGCGCGTGCCGTAACAGATCCCCTCGATGGTGGCGCGGAAGACGTGCGGCAACCCATGCGCCAGCGTCAGGCCGACGATCGCGCCGCGCGACAGCGGGTCGACATGCGGCGTGCGGTTGCCCTGGAAATGGTCGAGCACCACCAGTCCGTCCGAGCCGGGGTCGAGTTTGGCCGCATCCACGTTCAGGCCGGCGAGATCAAGGGTGCCGCCGACGAGCCGGCGCAGCCAGTTGATGATCGATCCGGTTGAGGTCTGCCCGCCCTCAATAATGTGGCGCCCCGGATAGACCGCGTCCGGATACGTGCCCCACAGGCCGGGCGAGGAGAACGCCTGGTCGCTGATCCCGAACTGAAGATGCGACGACCCGGTGATCAGCGCGAGCTCGCCCGGCTGCGACACGCCGAGCCCGATCATTCCGATCAGCGCGTCGGCACCACCCTGCACCACGCTGACGTTGGCCGGCAATCCGAGATGCGCCGCGGCCTCGGCGGTCAGGGTGCCGATCACGTCGCCCGGTGCGACGACCTCGCTGGGCCACTTCGCCAGCAGCGCCTCCAGACCGAGCGAGGCGACCAGGCTTTCCGCCCATCCGCCGCGCGACGTGCTGTAGTGCCAGCGGATGGACGCGTTGTTCAGGCTCGCCGTGCGCCGCCCGGTCAGGCGCAAATTCATGAAATCCTGGTATTCGCAGACGGTTCGCGCGGCGGCAAAGATTTCCGGCTCATGGCGGGCGATCCAGAGCGCTTTTGGGATCAGCCACGCCGCCGAGCCCGGTCCCTGGCCCGCGCCGTTGGCGAGCAGCGCGGGGGCGCCTGTGCCCAGAACCGCGCGCGCCTCCACGTCGGCGCGCACGTCCATCCAGATGATCGCCGGCCGCAACGCGCGTCCCGCCCCGTCGAGCGCCACCACCGTGCAACTCGTCGTCGCCAGCGACAGACCGACGATCCCGTCCGGCGCGATCCCTGAGGACGCCAACGCTTGACGCACGGTGTGGCCGATCGCGGCCCACCACTCTTCGGGATCCTGCTCGGCTCGTGCTCCGGCTCCGAACGAGGTCTCGTAGGGACAGTTGGCGCTGGCGATGCAGGCGCCCGACAGGTCGAACACGCGCGCCCGAAGGCTCTCCGTGCCGCCGTCGACGCCGATCACGTGCGCCATCGTCCCTCCCATCCCGAACTTCGCCGGGCTCAGCAATGTCACAAATGAAACACCAAACAACATTAGTGCGCAACAGCGCAGTTGCCGCTTTCGTCGACTTTCGCCAAACCAGTACGGTGCCCAGAACCAAGCCGATCACCGTCCTCGACCTCGCCCATGAACCCG